>JAFDCR010000067.1 GCA_019312685.1 Deltaproteobacteria bacterium
CACTAGGGAACTGTCCCGTCTTTACGAACATTACAAGAAATCAAATCGGCTGGTCCGCGATCGGATTATTGCTAATCCTGCTTTGTTTGCCAAGGCGGTTTTGCAGCGGGATCAGGAGCGCGATGCCAAACAGGTCAACGAAGGTCCGGAAGGGAAATGGCTCAAGGATATTACCATTGTCTGCCATATTCTGAGACGATTGCTGAACACAGCTGAATATGTCTTTTACCCGGAGCAGAATCCACTCCAGCATCGTCAGCGGCAAACCTGGCTGACAAAAGCTGAAAAGATGATCCATGAACTTAAAGAACGAGCAGGGAGGAAAAGTGATGATAACGCCGGCCTATCGGGAGATAATCCTGGAGATGGTCATCAAGGGTGTGGGACTCCGTGAAATAAGCCGTATTCTCAAGGTATCTCGGAACACTGTGCGCAGCGTCATAAAAAAGGGTATTGCGCCGGAGCCACTCAGGGAATCGAAGTACGTCAATCATCTGCCTGAGATAAAAGAGCTGTTCCGTGAGTGCAAAGGGAATGCAGTGAGAGTCAAGGAGGAGCTTGAATCCCGCCACGACATTATCATACCCTATCAGACCCTGACCTGGATCATCAGAAAATATGGTATTGGAAAAAAGAAAAAAGACAAACGTGCCGGCGAATATGTCTTTGAGCCCGGCGAAGAGATGCAGCATGACACCTCTCCCCATGACCTGAAACTGGACGGACGCAAAATAACTGCCCAGTGTGCCTCGCTGGTTCTTGCCTACAGCCGAAAAATCTATGTCCAGTATTACCCCTGCTTTACCAGGTTCGAATGCAAAGTCTTTCTTGCCAAGGCCTTTACCTTCATGGACGGCGTCTGTGGAAAATGCATTATTGACAATAGCCACGTTGTTGTGGCCAGCGGCGTGGGGCCCGACGCGGTCATCAATCCGGAAATGGAGCACTTTGGCAAAATTTACAAGACTGAATTTGAGGCTCATTGGCTTAATGATTCAGATAGAAAAGCGCGCGTGGAGCGGCCATTCCATTATATTGAAAACAATTTTATCCCCGGACGGAAGTTTGCAGACTGGCAGGATTTAAACAACCAAGCAGAGGATTGGTGCCGCAACACCTCAAACCCAAAATACAAGCGCTCTTTGGGGATGAGTCCCGATGCCGCCTATATCATTGAGAAGCCGGCATTGAAGCCTCTGCCGCCATTTACTCCACCGATCTATCAAAGCTGTTACCGGGTTGTTGACATTCAGGGCTATGTGCAGCTGGACACCAATCGCTACTCCGTGCCGCATAAGCTGGTCGGCACGAAACTGGAGGTGCAGAAACACTGGGACAAGGTCTTGGTTTATGACAAACAAAGAAAAGTGGCGGAACATAATCGGATTATAGACAGAAAGGAAACCAGGGCCACATTGCCAGGGCATCACCCACCGCTGAACAGTAGAAAATCTCATAAAGGACCGCCGAAAGAAGAAATCTTGCTTTTAGGGAAAAGTGAAGACCTGGATCGTTATGTCTACAACCTTAAAAAGAGAAGCCGGGGGCGGGGGGTGATCAATCTCCGCCGTTTATTGAACCTCAAGCGTACGTATCCGCATGGGCCTTTTATGGCCGGCATCAGTAAGGCCTTGGTCTACGGACTCTATGACCTGGCCAGACTCGAAAAGATTATTCTTGATAATATCTCGGGAGACTTCTTCGACCTGTCATGAAAAATAAAATTAATGACCTCCTTGAAGACTTGAAGTTCAAAGGTATGGCCTTGGCTCTTGATAGCCAGATTGCCTTGGCCGAAAATGGCACAGCCGCCCAAGAAATTATCTGCAATCTGCTTCGGGAAGAGCTCAGTTACCGCCAGGAACGCAGTATGCAGAACCGTTTGCGGAATGCAAAACTGCCATGGAGTTGGACGCTCAACTCCTTCCCTTTTGAAAAACAGCCGGATGTGAACAAAAATCAAATTATGACGCTGGCCGGCCTGGACTTCCTGCAGCGGGGAGAAAACATCATCCTGCACGGCAAAACCGGGGTCGGCAAAAGTGGCTTGGCCGTTGGAATCCTGCGCCAGGCTTTAATCGCTGGTTTCAGAGGAAGGTTCTATGATGTGCAGCGGCTGCTTGATGATCTCTATGCTTCCTTGGCTGATCGATCTACTACCAGGCTCCTGAACACCTTATGCCGCTATGATATATTACTGCTCGACGAACTGGGGTACCTCACCCTGAGTAAAGAGCAGATGAATACGTTCTTCAAACTCATGAAAGAGCGGTATGAAGCTGAAAAATCTACTATTATTACAACCAATTTAGAACCTGATGAATGGTATTCCTTGTTAAAACCAAAAGATATGGTTGATGCACTACTTGACCGTCTCTACCACCGGTGCGTTGTTATTAAAATTACCGGCCCCTCTCTCCGAGATGGATCGTCCTCCGAATAGTACGTCTTTCTCTCCCTTTTTTGCACTTGGTTCCAGCATCACATCTCAAAAATCCCAGCACATTCCTTCACAGGCCCATTCTGTTACACCTGTGCACAGAGTGGGTCACTTTCTTTTGGCATAAGTGGGTCAAATAATATTAGCGCCCAGGAAAAAAAGACGCACAAAAACAGAATGATAAGTAGCGTGGCGGCATTTTTGCCCGATTTATCTGGTTGTCAAAGAGCATCTGAAGGCAATTTTTCGCCAATTGGGGAAATTCCCCGAGTTTATTTTTCAAAACGGCTCAGCCGATGATCGTCAGGATTTGCGTCTTGCAGCGTAAAAGTCACCCCGCCTGACGAACAGGATTGTTTCAAGTTTTTAGCTTTTTGCGAACTTATC
>JAFDCR010000068.1 GCA_019312685.1 Deltaproteobacteria bacterium
AAACGCAAGATAAAAAGTACGGGATTCAACCTGGTGGTCCGCCGCGAACGCCGGGTATTCAGGGATCTTGCTCCGGATGATCCGGCCGATAACCGTCCCGTCGTGGGCATGAACCGATCGCTTTTGGTCAATACCTATTTCCCGTTTTTCAACCGCTTCTTTGCCGAACTGGGCTTCCGACTGGCATTGCCCGGAGACATGAATCCACAAGGCCTTGACCGGATGGGGTCGGCCTTCTGTCATCCAGTGGAACTGGCCCACGCCTATGCCGCCGAACTGGTAAACATGGACCCGGATTTCTATTTTATGCCCCTCATTCGTACCATACCCGTTGCCAATACCCCTCCTGATCAAAAAACCGTTACCTGCGTTTTTGTCCAGGCAGAACCGTTTTACCTGCGCACCGCCTTTCCCGAACTTGCGACCGAGAAAACTCTGACCACCACGCTTTACCTGGCCGAGGGAAATATGCCAAACCTGGCGAACCTGGGTGAGATCGGTCACCGGCTGGGAGTCCGCCAGGCAGACATAAAATCTGCCCTGATTGCTGCAAATACGGACCAGAAAGAATTTTTTGCCGATATTCGGGAAATGGGGGCAGAGGCATTAAGTGAGCTGCGTCAGGATCCCGATGCATTCGGGATTGTGCTTTTCGGCCGGCCGTACAACAGCTTTGTATCAATAGCCAACAAGGGCATTCCCGCCAAATTCGCCAGCCGCGGTTTCAGGATCATTCCGGTAGACATGCTGCCGGCTGACAATCCGGCAGACGGAATGGTGCCCAACATGTACTGGGCCATGGGCCGGGTTATCCTGGCCGGAGCCCGCCGCATCAAGGATGATCCCCAATTGTTCGGCACCTATATCACCAATTTCTCCTGCGGCCCCGATTCCTTTGTCATCAGCTATTTCAGGGATATCATGGGCCGCAAGCCCTCACTTACCCTGGAGCTAGACAGCCATACTGCCGACGCCGGCCTGGAGACCAGGATTGAGGCATTCCTGGATATCGTCCGCTCTTACAGGCAGCTGCCGGCAAAAAGCAAAAAGCAGCATACTGCCCGGTTCATTCCGGCCCAGCTTGAGGATCGGGGCAGTCGCACCGGCGTCAGGATCTCCGACGGCAGCTGGCTGCCTCTCTCAGACAAACAGGTCAAAATCCTACTACCCGCCATGAGCCGCTACGGCACCCGGCTGCTGGCCCGTTCCTTTAACCGGATCGGCATCCGGGCCGAGGCCCTGCCGCCGGCGGACGAACAGGCTCTGAAAGTGGGTCGCGGCAATTCGAGCTGCAAGGAGTGTTTACCCCTGCAGACCACCATCGGCACCATGCTCAATTACCTTTACAACAAGCCCTCTGACGAGGTCGATGTCTTTTTCATGCCCAGTGCCGAAGGCCCCTGCCGTTTCGGCCAGTATAATGTCTTTTCGTCGCGTGTCATTGCAAAGCATCGCATCAGGGATGTGGCAGTCATGTCACCCTCCAGCACCAAGGGCTACAGAGGCCTGGGGGACCGTTTCATGATGGCAGCCTGGCGAGCCATAATCATCGGCGACCTGTTCGATGAAATGTGGTCAACCATACTGGCCGCAGCCGAAGATAAGGAGGAGAGTCTGGCACTCCTGGAAAGGGAATACCAACGCATCCTGGAGGTGATTGACCGAGGCTGGCCTACAGTCGCGGCCCGTTTGTCAGCAAGTGCCAAAGTACTTGAGGGCGTGAGGCTCAAACTCCCGTATCACGAAATCCCCAAGATATCACTGCTAGGAGAGATTTACGTCCGCCACGACCCCATCTCCCTGCAGAGACTGATCGAACGCATGGCCGAACGCGGATTCGCCGTGCGTACTGCATCAAATGGCGAGTGGTTCAAGTATGTTGACTGGCTGCGGGAAACCGGAATCGAAGGCGAACGCGACCTTGGATTCATCATACGGAAAACGGTAAAAAGGTATCTGGACCATGGCATCAGAAAGCGGCTGCAGAAATCCGGCCTGTTTTTTGTCGATGGTCATGATGCCAGCGTAGAGCCGGTCATCGAAGCCGGGAGCCGCTTCATTTCGCCCGATTTCAGCTGCGAAACAATCCTCACCGTGGGAGCGGCCCTGCATGAAATCCTTCACCCCGCCTGCGGGGTCATTTCCATAGGACCCTTCGGCTGCATGCCGTCCCGGGTGGCCGAGGCCGTGCTCAATGAAAAATTCACCACTTCGGTCAAACGTGAGCTGGTAAAAAACAATGGGGACGCCCGACTGGCACACATCCTGGACCGTGAGTCGAAATTTCCATTCATGGCTATTGAAACAGACGGCAACCAGTTCCCCCAACTCATCGAAGCCAGACTGGAGGCCTTCTGCCTGCAGGCCCAACGGATAAATGAAATGATGCTCACCACCGAACCCCAAAAGGGAGGGACAGGGTAAACAGGTAAACTGTTCTGCTTGTGAAGGACCTCGTCTATCTTCAGCTTTACTGTGCAAGCATGAAGCCTGCCGGCATCGAAAATGGATTGAGTAAGTTCAGAATGATTAATATATTTCTGCTTAAGGGAAATCACACAAGGTTTTGATGAAATTTAATTCCCCGATTACCCGTTGAAAGCTATTTTCATAGTACTTATATGAATAAGGAGCCAAATCCATTAAACAAGAGCCTCTTGCAAAATGAACGTTGTTGCGAGATCGAGAGAAAATTTTCCTGTGCAAGGATAAAAGTTAAAACCACCCGGAGGCGTAGCAGCGCTACGCTGAGGACGGTTTTAATTTGAAGACACAGCACAGGGGATTTTTAGCCGATCGGAGTAAATGTTCATTTTGCAAGAGGCTCACACAAAAAGGAGAATCAAATGACCCCCAAAATTATCCAGATTATTCCCGCAGCGGATTGGTATGCCAAATACGAAGAGGAAGGTAATACCTTCTTAGAGCCCGTTGCCTGCTGGGCCATATTAGATAGGGGAGGCGAAACTGTAATTGAGGGCCTTGTGCCTGTAGAAGGTACCCTTGTTCAGTGTAATAACACTAAAGGCTTTACCGAGTTTATCCATCGTGAAAAAATCGGCGAATAATGAACTCCCTGACTTTCATAAGGGCATATTGCTCTTCAGAATAATCTATGCCGTACACAAGCAGTGTAATTGATGCGCTCTGGCAGGAGCGGGAAACGACAATTCCAACCAATCACGACAAGCAGTATAAGGTGGTTTATTCCCGCCCCGGCAACTTCTTTGACATTATTATTTCCCATGACCGGGAGCCGGTAGGGTTCATTACCCTGAAATATGAAGGTGAAGGGACATACTCCATTGTTAATGATACACAAATCAACCCCCACCCTTCATTCATCAATACACCCGGTCATGGAATAGAGGTAAAGGAAAAATTCAGAAAAAGAGGTTTTGGCGCCGCCCTGCTCAGCCTCGGCATCGGTATTGTTCAGAGGGACTGGCAAGTCAACAAAAAAGGCGGAATATTCAAGGTTGTGGCCTCCGATATTACCAAGCAGGGACTTGGGTGTTATAAAAATTTCGGTTTTACCATCAAAGAAGGGATGCAGGTCAGTGCCGGTTATTACACCAACCCAGACACAGTACCTGAAATAAGCATCCTGCAGAGGAAAGTGTTTTTTACAAAGCGGCTGAAAAAAAGGCTCCAACGGTAGACCTGCTGAATATAATTACTCCGTATTTCCGGGTTGAACGTTGCTGAAATCTTCAGCCATATATTTTATAGAGACAACCATCTCCCTGACCCGGAATTCTTTACTTAACTGAAATTCTATTTCACATTTGCTCCCGTGAATATTTTTGGGGTTCCTGGACAGACTTCCAGTATGTCAGTTACATTTTGAAAACTCCTTTACAGAACATTATAGCACTTGATCTTTCTCCCCTTTTTAGGTATTATTACTAAATAATCTTCACATACCATAAACCTCTGATTGTGAGGTAATTCCAATGCAAGGGGTATATAAACTGCCATCCTAGAGCCTCCAGGGAACAACTGTTCCTGATGGAGGCTTTCGTTTTTTTATCGCCTTCAAACAAAACATGGTAGGGGGTGACCATGAGCAGGGAGAAGAATTACAAAGAGGCAGGCTATAGACAGGGTTTTGCAGACGGCAGGATTACAGGGGGTAAAATTACCAGGAAATATGTGGATTACCTCCTGGAAACCGAAACCCGTAATCTGTCCGTTAAAGATTCCAAGCAGTATAAGGACGGCTGGCAGGACGGCTTTATCGACGCGGTCAGGGGCTCGATAAAGGATTTGATCCATGAGGACGGTTACGTCGTCAAACACCTGGACAAAATATACGGCATAGGCGGACCTGGCGTCTCATTTAAACGAAACTCCCGGTGGAGTAATTCCGATGGGTGACGGCATAAACGGAAAACTTTTATTTGTCGGGGACGATCTGGTTACCTATGGTTCCGATAACCGGATCACAAAAATAGGCAATGACGAGGTTGTCTACAATGAAGATGAACAGATCGTCATGATCGGCGAGGCCCTGGTGCGTTACAACGAACAAGGGAAAATAGCCAGGGTCGGGGATGATATGGTCATGTACGATAAGGAGGACCAGATATTGATTATCGGCGCTGAAACGGTTCTCTATGAGCAGCCCCCCTAACACACTTTTGCCACAATGTGGCACTTGATTTGTTGCGTAATTAAATATTATAGTATAGTATATAGTTATAACTTACATATACCCTCTTAAAAGGAGTCGAATCCAATGACAGAGGTGGTGCTTAAAGAACCCATCTAAGGTCTCCCGGGGTTTTCCCCTGTGGAGGCCTTTGTGTTTTTTTCGGGAAATAATTTTTCAGAAAAAACTGATTATCTAGTACCAAGGTACAATAGATTTATTGGTAAAAATATTATAAAGATCAAATTTATATTGGCAGGCTTACATAAGTTTATAAACGAATTCTTAGGGAGGGGTGATTATGAAAAAAGTTTTCATTGTATTAATCTCTGTATTTTTTGTCTGTGGGCTCTTCAGCCTGGCACAGGCAGGCAAGGGCAATGGTTTCCCTGAGGGAGAACATTACAACCTGAATCTGATTGCAAAGAAAAGCAATCCGGACGAGAATGGGTATTTTGCCTGTCCTGATCCCGATAGCTATCAATGGGATTATTATCAAACAATAGAGGGTAAACCAGAATGTACTGAAACAGCAGGGGTACTGGACAACCCTGAAAATTGTGAAAAGTGTACTCTTGTAGATCTTCAAGAATGCCCGGTAATAATACCATCTGAGCAGAATGTCATCTTTGTCCCCAGGGAGAATGATGTGGTTGTACCATATGGGACACCGGATAAGGATATTTCAATCCTTATTAAATCCGGTAAAGCAAAACCAGGGAAAGGTGGAAAAAACTCCGGTGTAACATATCCTGATCTTATTGTAACGGATTGGTGTACAGAGCACTTTCCCAATTATGGAGATCAGAATGAAACCGGTGCTGTTTTCCAATTATATGAAAATAGAAACGGCTATGATGTTTATGCCAGGCTGACCGGTAAACCGACTCATGATCCTACCTGGACCTTTATGGCCCCGACAATTGAGCTCGTCCAGGATGAATACGGAAACGACCTTTATTATTTCGGAGCAGTAGGCGGGCCAGAGGGATGTGTCGATGCTTTAGGTGACCCAATGCTTGTCCGCATAGACGACTCCAAAGGTAAAGGCAATGGCAAAGGTGTCAACAAGGCCACAGACCTCAGTTGTCTATTTGATTTCAATGGCGACGTCTGCTACATAAACGACCTTTGTGAATATTGTCCCCCAGCTGGAAGTCCAAGTACTTCTTGCAGTTCTCCTATAGCTGATGACAATACGACACTGTTAGTTCCTGACTGGCCCTATGAGTGGGATTCTGTCTGCTGTTTACAAGACGTACCAACTGTTAATTCTCTTGCTTGTCCTTCAGAACCAATCAAATATGACTGTATCCCACCCCTTGGGGGATGTATAATTGTAGGTGATGAAAAAATTTGTAATTGGTCCTGTGCCGACAGTGCAGATCCAAATTATTTGAACGTTCTCACTCCCCTTTGGTGCTACAATTACAGCACAGACACGTGGGTATTTGACATAGCTGATTTTGTGGACGTTCTTTGGAAAAGCAAAACAACAGGAGCATATGTCGTGCAACTGCGTTTCTATCCTCGCTAGAAATGTACTCATAAAAAATCATTAAAACTAGAAAACATAAACAAAAAAAGGCAGAGCCCTAAAGGTTCTGCCTTTTTTTATATATATACCGTGTAATCTTAAAATGTTATATTGTATATTTCTTGAAAAAAGAGGAGGAACTGGTAATGAGCATTGATTTAAAAGTTAAATATCCTTTGTTTTTCTTATCTCTTGCCTCCTCCCTCTTCTCTCTAATCCTCCCAACATCCAGTACTGCCTCCGAAGAAAATTTCACTGTTTTAAAGGGATACTGGCAGTGCCAG
>JAFDCR010000069.1 GCA_019312685.1 Deltaproteobacteria bacterium
ATTGGCGCGCCCACTGTCGGTCCGGCAACAAAAAAGGACTCTCCTGATTTTATTGCAGGTATAATCATGAGTCTGCTGTTGAAGAGAAAATACTGCTTCCCGCCTTTTTTTCTGGCCATGCGCATGCCTGAATCGGCTTCAGAGGGGTTAAGCAGGAGCATTCCTGCCGGTGGGAGGTCGGGGTCCCCTTTTTCTTTTGAGGGGTTGATTATCATTTCATTTTTGCCCATGGATTCATCATACAACGGCAGAAAGAAAACAGCTATTGCTAGGACATACAAATATGATTCTTGAATGTAAAACTTAAGAAAAAAAAAGGCTGCAGGGAAATACCTGCAGCCTTAAAACCATGCAACTTTTGGGTTCTTTTGAATTTTACAAGTTTATCCTACGAACGGGTTTGCCATTAGAAGAATAAGGGAAATAACCAGACCGTAAATGGTCAGTGACTCGATAAGAGCCAGACCAATGATCATGGTCACAGTGATCTTTCCTGAAGCTTCCGGGTTTCTTGCAATACCTGAACAGGCACCGCCGATACCGGTACCCATACCAATACCACAACCCAAACCGGGAACTCCGACTGCAATAGCGGCAGCAACGCAAATAAGAGCAAGGTTCACTCCTGATGCGGAAGCCGCACCACCTTCTGAGGCAAATGCAACTGTGGAAAGAGCCAGGATCAAGATGCTGGTCAAAATACTTACTTTTTTCATTAATTTTTCCTCCTTAAAGATTTATTATTTGGCCTTCTTTCAACAAACTATTTAGTAGCAATACATTATGATTAATGGGCGTGTTCCATAGCGCCTGAAAAATAAATTATTGAGAGCAGCAGGAAAACCAGGGCCTGAACAACGGAAACCAGCACGCCGAGAAAAAGTATGGGCAGCGGTGCAAAGTAAGCACCAGCCAGCATAAAGAGAATGGCAAGCAGGGTTTCTTTAGCCATGATATTGCCGAAAAGCCGAATGGAAAGAGATAATATTCTCGCCAGGTGGCTTATTACCTCAATGGGAAACATTAAAGGGATCAGCCAGGGGATTGGTCCCAAAAAGTGTTTTATATATTTGGGCCCATGAAATTTGACCCCAAGAATATGGGTGGTCGTAAAAACGATCAGGGTACATCCCAATGTTATATTGATGTTGGCTGTGGGGGCAAAAAATCCAGGTATCAGGCCCATAAAATTGGAAACCAGGATATAAAAGGCGAAGGTTGCCAGCATTGGAAACATCATCCTGGCTCCCTCCTTACCCATATTTTCAGCCATAAAGCCTTCAAGGCCGCCAATGACCAATTCCCAGAAATTCTGTCCTTTACCGGGAATTATTTCCATTTTACCCAGGGTAAGCTTCGGCATAATGATGAGAAAGGCCATAACAAGCCAGGTATAGGTCATATGTGGCGAAACAAGTTTTGCCAACAATGTGTCCCCGACTGGTCCATGGGGAACAGGCATGCCAATTTTTTCAAGAATGATCGAGATAAATAATATTGGATGTTCCATAGTTTTTTACGATGCCTCCTTCGCAGTCAGGGCAACTTTTTTGGCAGCTCCCGCCACCATGATTCCGATGCTGATCACAACGGTTGAAAGTCCTACCAGCAAACCAACAAGATGAATGGCTCTATATCTCACCAGGAAAAACAGTATAAGGGCCAGGACTGTCAACCTGATGTAATACTTAAACAAAAACCGGCCTTTTGCGGCATTCAAGGGGCCTGCAAGAACCCTGGTGATATCTTTTTTCAGCAGACTGAAACTGATGATGGCAATAAGGCCGCCGATGAATATCCCCTTGGCAAAATTGGGCGAGAAAAAAAGGCCACCCGCCGCTGTCATAACAACCAGCAGCAGCCAGTTGAGGCGCCCCATTTTCTGCAGAGGGAAATATGTATCGTTTTGGGTCAAAAAAAGCCTCTTATAAATCCTTGCGTTTGGCCATCCTGAACAGATTTCTAAAACCTGCCGCTATACCAAATCCTAAAAATACCAGGGTCAGCCACGGGGCTGTCTTGCCTTTGAATAACTTATGGTCAAGCCAGTACCCGATTCCAACTCCAACAAAGATTGATGCAGCCAAGGTGATACCGATGGTGGAAAAATCACCAAGCAGCTTCAATATTTCCTTGCGGCTCTCGGACATTTTTTCTCCTAAAAAATGAAAAAAGCACCGGGCCATAAAATGAGAAATCGTTCATTTTCCTATCATGGAGTGGGCTCAAAGTCAACGGCTTTTTTACAATTTTTTGATTTTTTTGAATGACGATTCAGTCATTTCAAGGGCTTGGGCCAAATCTTTTTCACTTTGGGCGTCGGAAATAAATGCCGCCTCGAATTGGGATGGTGCAAGCCAGATGCCGCCAGCAAGCATTTCACGGAAAAATTGACCGTATAATTCAGTATCCGACTTCATGGCTGACTTGAAGTCAACAACCGGACCCGGATTGAAAAAGTTTGTCATCATTGACCCTATCCTGTTCAGGGTGGTTTGTCCGGGAAGATATTTATCAGCCAGCTTTTTCAACTCGGAAGCAAATGATTCCGCTTTCTGTTCCAGACGCTCATAGAAACCGGGTTCACTTAATGTTTGCAGGGTTGCAACCCCGGCGGCCATTGCCAAAGGATTGCCGGATAGTGTGCCTGCCTGATACACCGGACCTTCAGGGGCAATCTGCGCCATGATCTCCTGTTTACCGCCATAGGCTCCCACCGGCAGACCGCCGCCGATAATTTTACCAAGACAAGTCATGTCCGGAGTGATGCCGAACCTGCTTTGCGCTCCGCCTAAAGCAAGGCGGAAACCGGTTATGACCTCATCGAAAATTAAGACGATATTATGCTTACTGGTCAATTCCCGCAGTTTTTGCAAAAAACCATCAGCCGGCGGCACAACACCCATGTTGCCGGCAACAGGTTCGATAATGACACAGGCGATCTCCAGGGATTCGTCGGAAAGGGTTTTTTCAAGGGTTTCGAAATCGTTATAGGGAATGGATATAGTGTTTTTTACAATATCGTCCGGTACACCGGGGCTGCCCGGGATGCCGAGAGTAATTACCCCTGAGCCGGCCTGAACAAGAAAAGAGTCGGCATGGCCGTGGTAGCAGCCATCAAATTTAACTACAACCTTTTTGCCTGTATAGCCCCGCGCCAGTCGTATAGCGCTCATCGTGGCTTCTGTCCCGGAGCTGACAAAACGTACTTTGTCCATGGAAGGAAAGGCATTGATCACCTGCTCGGCCAGCTCTATCTCAAGGGGGGTAGGTGCCCCATAACTTGTTCCGTTTGCAAGCGCCTCTTCAATAGCAGCTACCACCTTTGGGTGATTGTGCCCCAATATCATTGGTCCCCAGGAGCAGACGAAATCGATGAATTCATTGTCGTCGACGTCCATAATTTTTGAGCCAATCGCCTTTTTTACAAAAAGCGGGTCACAGCCCACTGATTTACAGGCACGCACAGGGCTGTTGACTCCTCCCGGGATTACAGTCTGGGCTTTTGTGAAATATGATTTTGAATTGTCGGTATTCATGGATTTTCGTCCTCCGCTGGCCATGTTTAATGTCTTAGGGCATATTACTGTTTGAATATAAAATTAATTATCGTAATAAAGTTGAGAGCAGATAATGTATATGATAAAGAAAACAATGTAACCTTGATAAAAAAAAGTAAATATGTCAAAAATTTAAAAATATAGCACGGGCAATTTTATTCTGTCAAAAGTAAAAC
>JAFDCR010000070.1 GCA_019312685.1 Deltaproteobacteria bacterium
CCATTGATGCTTTCGTGACGCCAACATTTTCTGCTTTGGCCGCCATTTCAGGCGGCAAGAACATGTCAATTCGCGGTACATCGGACATCTGGCCCCCTCCATAAAAAACTTTTGTAAACTTTTGACAAACAGCTTCTTGAGAGCAGCAGGACGGCTGTTTTTCCTGATTTCTTCCCCATCATAAAACAACGAATAACAGCAGCATAACCATTCTGCTTAAATTAATTGGACGTTGCGAATAAGTCCATAAAAAGATCGTTAACATAATGATAAACGATACAGGGTGCCATGTGTTTACCCAAATAAATACTCAGCAGAAAACGGTCAGAATTATGCTGAAACCGACAATTATTTCACCGGCATTCCTACCGGTCGTCAATCAATGTCTCGATTCCGGAAAAGCACTCAAGGTCTTGTCAGTTACATTCACATCCTTTTTTACCTGCAAGATATGGCGAAAATTTTCAGAACGACATTCCCAAGCTGAAATGATAGACCCATGAATCCTCATTCCAGGCTTCCTCCGGATCAGGATTATAGGCCAGGTCAAACCGTATGGGGCCTACGGGCAGAAGATACTGTAAGCCGATGCCGATACCGAACTTGAATTCCCTGAAAAAATCACTGAGCGTATCATTAAACAGTTCCGACCTGCCGGTATAGGGCTGCAGCCCCTTTTCCAGAAAAGAAATATTTGGAGAGACGTTGCCGGCATCAGCATAGACGGTTACGGCGAAATTCCTGTAAAACCTTTTACGCAGTTCAATCGAGAAGACATTATATCCAAGGCCGCCCACCGGCTCATTGGTACTGTCCTTGGGGCCAAGCTCAGCATGCTCATAACTGCGGACAGTATTGTCGCCGCCGTTGAAAAAACGCTCACTGATCGGGATATAAGCCTGGTCGTTAATCGGGATGATCAGGCCCGTGGTGACGCGCAGCCCGAGGACATATTCTTGGGGCAGTTTGATGAAATAACGGCCGCCGAGAGTAAAACGTCCGAACCGGATATCACTGCCAAGTGCCGGAAGGGCTATATCGAAACCGCCTGATAAGCGCATACCCTCAGTCGGAAAGAAAAAATCATTCCGGTTGTCCCAGACAGCCTGGATACCCAGTAGACCCTGGTTGTAGTCATCTTTATTCACCAGCAGGGGAGTGCCATCATTGATATCAAACAGCTGGGTCATTTTGTAGCGGTAACTGCCGGAAAGGGTTAAATTCCTGCTGAGTCTTTTTAATAATAAAAATCCAAGGCCGGTTTCTTCAGAGGTATAGGAAGGTTCTTCCCGTCGTTCGTAATACAGGGGAATATTCATTGCAATGTCGGTCTGCAGCAGCCATGGATCGGTGTAGCTTAGAGTGATGGTCTCACCCTTGATGGAAACTAGGCCGTCAATCCGGGCGTTTTTACCGGTCCCGAACAGATTTTTTTCAAAGGCGCCGGCCCGAAGCCTCAGGGCTTCATATGAACCCCAGCCAGGCTCGATATAATATTCCCTTCCCGGCAGTTCCTGCACTTTCACTTCAAGAACTCTGCTGCCGGCATCTCCCGTCTCCGTCAGTTCCATGTCTATTTTTTTGAACAGGCCGGAATCATAAAGTTTCCTGAAGCTCTCAGTCCTTTTCTTTCTGGTGTAAATATCACCGGGCGCAAGCTGCAGCCGGCCCCTGATAAACGACTCCTTCGTGGTCCTGTTGCCCGAGACAACAATATCCGCGATCCGAAGCTTTTCCCCGCTTTGTATCTCGACCACCATGACAGTGTCGCCGGTTTCATTATCCCGGACCACCTCCAGGTCAATATCGGCATCGGCATACCCGATAGCGTCATAGGCATCTTCCAGCCGGGTGCGCAGGAGTAGTTTCTGCCGGACATAGTATGCCTTGCCGATCAGGTCATTTCGGATCTTCTCCAGTTCGGGAGCAAGTTCCGGAATAAGGTCACCGTTCAGGGTTACATTCCTGATCAGATAACGGGGTCCTTCTTTAACGGTTACGCTAATTGTCACCCCGGAGTTGTCCTCATTAAAGAACAGGACGGGAGGGGCGACTGCTGCGGCAATATAACCCTCCCGGCGGTAATGATCCCGTACCCTGTTCAAGCCATCCCTGACCGCGGCTTCGACATAGATGATTTCTTGTCTGCCGCCGGTGGTTTTCATGCTGTTCAGGAATATATCCAGCAGTATTTCAGAAGGGATCCTGCGGTTATTCTTAAAGATGATTTTTCGGACAAAAACCTTCGGGCCTTCGTCTATGTTGAAAATGACCTCTTTAAAATTTTCTTTTTCATCATAGATATAATCAACAATAACAAAGGCGAATCCGGCCTGAAGGTAAGCGGTCCTCATCTGGAAGGCCGCATCGTCAATATCCGCCTTCCTGTAGCCCCTCAGGGCGAATGTCTGCAGTTCAGCTTCGGCAGCTTTAAGCAGGACCTTTTCCGGTATGCTGTTGTTGCCTCTTATGGCAATGGAATAAGGTTTGTCTTCTGCGGCGGAGGCAGACCACCGGCCCGGCAACAGAAAGCAAATTGCCTGAAGCAGCAATAATATTATGAGGATATTCTTATTCAAAACGGAAAACCATCCTCAGGCCATAGTTGTACGCATCGTACCTGTCTTTTTCACCTGACAGGTAATACACCCTGCTTTTTTCATTCAACTCAGACAAGCGGAAGGTCGACTCGATCGTCTGTTCGCCGCTTTTGGTAATACCTCGGCCGAAATCAAGTTCAAAGCGGTCCAGGATGGATTCCTCACTGGAGCCGGAATCTTCTTCCAGCCATTTGTTGAGAAAATCTCGGCCGAGATAGACCATGACTCTGGTTGTGCCTTGGACCTGGGTGCCCGGGATTGTCTCCAGCTTGGGCGGCTGCCCGGTAAGCAGGAGAAGCAGCAGGTCCTCATTGGGAAGCGCCGGACTGGAACTCAGGGTTATGACCGGGTCATCTATGGGGCCGTGGGTAATTACCTGAATATCATAGTCAAGCACCCTGGAGCTTGCCATAAGGTCTATCTGCGGTCTATCCGGATCGCTTTCCGGGAAACGAACCAGCCCCGACTGCACCTGCAGCCTGCCGGATGGCAGCAGGACCCGTGAAGGATCAATATAGATTGTGCCGGCAAGGAACGGCAGCTCTCCGGTTCCCTTTAAAGTCAGTTCCGGCCGCAGGGTGCCGCGGACAAGATTATTGCGTATTCTGAACGGCTCAACAGTAGTAATTTTTATATCAAGAAGAGCATTCTTCAGCGGCTGTTCCTGGAAGGAGAAAAGGAATTCCCCGCCCTTGGAAACCGGCACTGATAACGCCCCGAATTTTTCAAGAAAATCTATATTTCTGGTATAAAGCCCGTCTGTAAGCCCGGTATGGCCTTTTATTGTGAGACGATCCAGCGGACCGGATATCTCCAGCTTTACATTACCTCGCATCCGCAGGTCATTATTGCGGAAAAGCAGAACATTATTCCCTTCAGCCAGCAGACTGACATCAATCTTACCCGGTTGTTTCCTGTTGAGCCGGCCGGTGAATGAAACGGGCGAGCCGCCCGCTTCTCCCTGCAGGCTTTTTATGGTCAGCGACTGTTGATCGAATTCACCCTGCAGATTGATGGAGGTCAGCATTGGAAAATTAAAGGTATGGCTTATCTCGCCATCTTTCATTTCAAAGAGACCTTGAAGCCTTGGATTATTTATCGGTCCTGACACCTTGATTTCTGCTCTGGTGTCACCATCGAAGCGGCGCAACCAGGCGAGTTGATTCTTGAGAACATTCAGACTTTTTAAATGAACGGCAATATCGGCGGACACATCTCCCCGCAGTTCCGTTAAACGCTTCTCCAGGAGTTCTTTGACTGAGAAACCATGCTGCCAGGAACCGTTTGCCCGGGCTGAGTATTCCTCAGATACAAGGTTTATGGATTTTAACACAATCGCATCCGGATCAGCATAAAGGTCGCAGGTTACGGTAATGAGTGAGTCGGCATACTGTTTCAGGAACTCCGGGGGGATAATCCTGTCCGCTGTAAGAAAGATATGTCCGAGGGGCTGCTGCCAGGAACCGGAGATATCCATATCCACAGAAAGGCGGCCGCCTGATATCCCGAGCGGCTTCAGGACCACCCCGATACCTTCAAGTTCCGGGAAGTCTATATGCCCTTCCAGGATAATTTTCCCTTCAAGAAATGGTTCGGGTTTCAGGGGATCATAGGGCAGAAAACCGGTCAGGCTAAGCTGGTTCTTTTCATGGGATTTCCAGCTGAAATCCGTAATTTTTATGCCCCTGTCCGAATAGTGCAGAGCAAATTTTCCGGACAACGGAAAAGCAATATTTTTTCCTCCCACCTCTTCCAGAAAACCGGTTAACTCCAGCTGTGGATCTTCAGTTAAGCCGCTGAAAACAGCTGTAAGGTCGGCACTGTTGAAGAAATACCCGTTGGAAATGAAATTTTTCAGCCAGCCGTCACTGCTCAGGTTGCGGGTGGCAATTTTCCCTGAAATTGCATTTTCAGCGTTTCTTACAACAGAAATATCAGCGGCACCATGCTCGTCAAAACGGAAAACGGCGTTTATTGAGAGACCTTCCGGCTGCCAGGAAATTTCTGCAGGTCCACTAAGAGTTACAGCACCGGAATCGTTTGTCTGGGTAAGCTCGTTGAGGGTCAAATTTAATTTTTTAAATGTTCCTATTTTTTCCCCGGTGGCCCTGAATTCTCCCTGTAAAGCCAGGGAACCCATTAGCAAATCTTTATAACTAACATCCCCGGCGGAAACCTGGATTGTTCCCTGCGGTTCAATAATGCTGCCCGTTGTGTTCAGGGCAGCATTCACCCGGCCATTGAGGGGAAACTCTCCGTAAACCCCGATTATTTCATGAAAATTACGGCTGTTGAATTCAGCCGACAGGCTGACCGGCGCCGACCCCATTGCTTCTTGAGTCTCAGGTATGGCAATCACCGCACTGGTAATGACCAGGTGCGAATCGGTTGTCCTGGCATCGGCCTGGTCAAGATGTATCTTTCCCCGGTCCAGGGAACCATTAACTGTTATAGTCTCCGGTCTGACTGCTTCAGGCATCAAGGGCATATCAGCCCTGAATAACTGGAGAACTGCAGCAAAATCCGTGATTTCAATGCCGAAGTCTGCTTTTGCCCCCCGGGCTGCGGTAAACAGATCACCGGTCTGCAGCAGGGATATCGGTAGAGAGGCGTCGGTGATGACGATATGGTTGCCGCTGAACATGGCATCGGCCTGCTCAAGCTGAATCGTTCCCCGGTCCAGATTTCCATTGATCGCTAAATTTCCCGTCCTGATTATTTCAGGATACGCGTTCATATCAGCCTGTATGAGCTGGAGAAATGCAGCAGGATCGGTGAGTTCAATACCAAACCGCGCCTTAACCCTTTGGGCTTCTGCAAACAGGTCGGCTGGCTGCAGCAGGGATATCGGCAGAGAGGCGTCGGTGATGACGATATGGTTACCGGGTGTCCTGGCATCGGCAGACATATTATGTAAGGTTTTGCCATCAAAATTTCCTTTCAGGGAAAAAGCATCAACAGCAACCATGTGAACCTGTCCATCCTATCCATGAAATAAAAAAGAACCGGCAATATTCCGGGTTGCGGTAAGATTATAAGTGATGTCCGCCTCACCCGAGATATTTCCGGATATGTCCCAGCCGGTGCCGCCCAGCCGCCTCTGTATTTCATCGATATTGAAGTTGTCAGTCCTGATATCAGCATGCAGAACTCTGTTTTCCAATGCCCCGGATACAGTCACTTTGCTTGCAGCAGAAACAAGCTCAGCTGAAAATTCCATAAGGTTCTCAGCCATCCTGGAAAGGTCCAGGTAACCTTTTGCGGATATTCCCTCCTCACCGAGTTCAAAGGAATCAATTAGAAATTTATCGCCCACAAGGCGAAGCCTTGATGTAAGCCTGGTATCAAACCTTGTCACTCCAGATTGGCTGAGCAATATCCTGCCCGCTTCAAAATGCAGCTCAGGGCCGGATACCTTGGGAACCAGGCTAAAGTCAATTGCCTTGGCTTCAGCATTCCAGCCGGAACCGGCAAGTGAAAGTTTACCATTCTGCACACTCAGACTTGGCAATACTGTTAGAGGGGATATTCTATCTGCTGGCAGAACGGCACCCTGCTGCATTGGCACTACCGCCCTGAATTCGTAGAAAAACTCAGGGGCTTCAGCAGTACAGTGCAGTTTCTGCAGAAAGTGGTCGTATCCTTTCTGCAGGTCCCAGATATTATATGAGCATATAATTTGTTGTGCCTTGAAATGGTAAGTCTGAGGCTGTCCGGTCTGCGGGCGCAGAGATATTTTCTCTATGGTCGTTTTGGATAAGGGAGTGCCACTCAGCTTATTGATTTCGAGATGTATTCTGGCTTTGCCCGCATAAAACTGCGCAACCTTGATGAAGGTGTAATAGCTTATGGACTCCCACATCAGAAATACAATAATAAGTATTGCCGTGATGGGGATGATGACATAAACGGCCCAATAAAAAGTTTTCCTCATATATTTTACGACATTCTATTATTGAGCAGACCAACCCGAACTGTCACTTTATTGTTAAACGATGAGATATATAACAGTTTGATTAGTATTTACCGACCTACAGCTCTACTCTGAAATTGCCGCAAAGTTGGCTGTGAAACA
>JAFDCR010000071.1 GCA_019312685.1 Deltaproteobacteria bacterium
CTCGGCCCGAGTCGCTTTTCTGCTTTTTACTCCGCTGCTCGGCTGCGTGAAATGGCGTCTAAAAACATTTTATTACTATAAACAATACCAAGACCCTTATAGGGATGATTATTAATTAACCTATCAACCGGTTTCGAAAAGCGGAAAAACTCAGGCCTCCCGCATCCTGAAACAAATATATTTGTTTGAAATAATGGAAAATCTTGCTGCGAGAAAATTTTTGACGAAAATCGGCGCCTCAGCTCTTCATTTAATATTCTTCTGAAAACGTATGTCCTGCTTTATAGTCCTCTCCAGGGTTCCCTCCCAGAATCCCCGCATACAGTCAATATTTTTCATGGAGCCAGTGCGCTGTAATTCCGCATAGCGGCAGCCGCCGAAACAGAGGGGCAGATATTCACACTGCAGACATTCATTGTGCTGCCGCCAGTGGTCCAGGTGATATGTCCGGCCATAGTTATCAACAAACCCTTTCCGCACATCACCCACTGCACATTTGTCATGCCCGATCATAGCAACACATTTATAAAGCCGGCCGTCATAATTGATGACAAAAGCATCGTCCAGGTCTACCATGCAGGGCGAAGGGAGAAGCTTCGGGGTTTTATAACCGCGCTGCAGCACCTCCTCCCGTACCTGGAGCGTAGCATCAACCACCCAGGGCTCATTTGTCGAGACACAGCCACCGGTAAACTCCGGGTTGGCATATTGATCCGCTGTCTGCATGACCGGATGAAATTGCACTGATCCTAGTTTGTCCGGGGTTAGACCGAGGTCAATTGTTCTATCAAGCAGTTCCGGCACCCTTTTGTAGTTTTCCTCCGTAAAGTTGCCGCCGAAGCCGATAGCAACCAGGTCGCAGCAGTCAGTTATATTGGAGAGGATAATATCAAAGCTCGGTTCTCCTGACTTGAACGGCCTGAGACGGTTATGCTCATCTGGCGGGCCGTCCACAGTAACCTTGGCACCGTATAGACCTGCGGGCAGGAGTTCCTCCACTACCTTCCGGGTCAGAAGCGAACCGTTGGTCACAAGGGAAAAACGGAATTCACCGTCCCTTTCTTCTACAAATTGCTTCAGGGGATAAGCAATATCCTTTATTCCTTTCATAAACAGAAGCGGCTCGCCACCGTAGAAATCCAGGGTGAGGCGCTCCTTTTGCCGGGCAACATAACGTTTCTTGAGAAAATCAATCAGCTGTTCACACGTTTCATCGGTCATTCTCTGACTTTTTTTCAGGGAGCCCTCGTAGCAGTATACACAGGCGAAATTGCAGGCCAGGCCCAGAATAACTGCCACATTCAAGCCCGAATCATACCGGTTGACCTCGGCCAGCATGCTGCAGACCTCCTTTTGTTCCTGGCCCGGATCAGCCACCAGCATGCCTAGTTCTGTCAGCGATTCAAGATAATCCTCCGGAATGTCACCATGCTGCAGATGCGCGTAATCCTCTTCCGGCATTAAGGCCACAGCGGAATTTTTTGTGGAATACAGGAGAAGATAACCCGGTTCCTCAGGAAAGGGAAAAACTTTCAGGTATTGGGAAAGCACCATGGCAGAACCTTTTCTCAAAATGAAAAATTATTAACGCCTTTACTTGACCGAGTTCCAGTAAATACGTTATCCCCCTTTAATGCAAAAGGAAAATTTATTAAAAAAGCAAAATGCGTTTTTAATAAATAGTAAAGAGATATAATGGAAAGAGATGTTTATCATGTATTTTGATGGTATATATTTAGAAATTTATCTGCCTGTATATTCATGACTCATACACCATTCCTAATTCAATAATGCAATCAAGCGACCGGATACAGGCTCCAAGCCGTCTATTCAACAAAAACTATCTTCTTCTGTGGCAGGGGCAGACGGTGAGCATGCTCGGTGTGAGCCTGAGCATGATCGCCCTGATGCTCTGGATTGTCGAGACAACCGATTCGGCCACAATAATGGGTAGCCTTCTGATGGTCGCGGCAATCCCGAATATCATCCTCGGGCCGCTAAGCGGGGCTCTGGCGGACAGGTATTCAAGAAAAAAGATCATTGTCGTCTGCGATGTCGTATCCGGTCTGCTTTCCCTGGCAATGGCGCTGACTCTGGTATTATATGCAAAGATGCCTGGGTTGGCGATAAGTGCAATCTTCGTCATCTACGTCGGAATGGCAGTAACAAATATATTTTTCAGCAGTGCGGTTATAGCCATCACCCCTGACCTCGTACCTCCGGATAAGGTGGCAGCAGCAAATGCCTTGGAAATGGTGCTGCAGCAGACCGCTGAACTTTTCGGTCGAGGATTCGGGGCCGTGTTGTACCGTATCTTCGGCGGACCGTTTATTTTTGTCCTGGACGGCCTGACCTTTCTCTTCAGCGCCGTAAGTGAGAGTTTTATTACCACAATCCAGAAACCGCCGGGCGGACTCGGCGACTGGAGAAAATCCCTTCAACAGCTTTACCGGGATACGATCGAGGGATTTGCTTATGTTCTGGATAACCGGGGGCTGCGGAGTGTTATCTGGGTTTACGGTGCCCTTAATTTTTTTGTTGAGCCTTTTTTTGTCCTTATGCCCTTTTATGTGAAGGACTCCCGGTTTCTCAACGCCTCGCTTGATTGGGTCGGGTATATTTTCGCGGGCCTGGCCCTGGGAACCACCATCGGATACTGGCTGCCTGCTATGCTTCCCAAACGCGGCCGGACCATAGGGTGGCTGATCCTGGTCGGCATGTTCTGCATGGGAATAGGGTACGGTTGCCTGGCTGTAGTGCATCAGGCCTGGATCGCCTTGCTCCTTATGACCGCTAACGGCATCCTTACGGGACTGAACAGCAATTATATATATTCGCGCCTCCAGATCTGTACGCCGCAGGAAATAAGGGGCAGGGTCTTGTCGGTCTTAACCACCCTGGTATTGTGCGTTTCCCCGGTCGGGATGGGAATTGCCGGTCTGGTTGCTGATTATTCCGGGCATCGTTTGGACGTGATATTTTTTATCTGCGGCGGAATAATGGCCCTGGTCTCCCTGTGGGGATGTCTGCAGAACGAGTTCCGCCGGTTCATTATGGGGGTTGATATGTAAGTCGAAAGAGAATGAGAATAACGTCGGAATACTTATCCCCATGGCTCAAATGGGAGATTAAACCTCCCATTTGAGCCATGGAAGACTAGATTTTCAGGACATAAAGCGCCTGGGGCCTAACCGGCAGCATATAGCCCGGGCAGCTACTTCCTTCGGGTCAACGCCTTTGCTCAAAACAATCAATTTCTGTTTTTTCATGATTCTCCTCCTTGATTTTAGTTATC
>JAFDCR010000072.1 GCA_019312685.1 Deltaproteobacteria bacterium
ACTCCTGGAAAGTATAGAAAAAGGAGGCGCTGTCATCAACCGGGAGACAGAATTTGTTGATCTTGAAGGTGCAGTCAAGACGGGTCTGCTTTCAGGCATGAAAATGTCTTTGGGCCAGGAGCAGCACTTTGTTTTAGCCATACGCAATATTGATGCCCTGCGGAAGGTTGAGGATGCCCTGGAAAAAAGTGAGGCCAGGTACCGCGAACTGTTCAATAATATGAGCAGCGGTGTGGCTGTTTTTGAGGCGAAAAAGAAGGGGGATGAGTTTATATTTATTGATTTCAACCAGGCTGCCGAAAGGATTGAGAACCTGAAAAAGGAAAATGTGCTCGGCAGGAGTTTTGTTGAGGTTATTCCTTTGGCGGAAAAGTATGGATTGCTGGATGCATTCAGGCGCGTGTGGAAAAGCGGCAAACCTGAATATCATCCGGTGGCTGTCTACGAGGACGGTTTGCTCAAACTGTGGAAAGAAAATTATATCTACAGGCTGCCGTCGGGCGAGATTGTTGATGTTTATGATGATATAACTGAACGGAAGAATTCTGAAACCAAACTTTTGATGTATCAGGAAAGGCTGCAGTCGCTTGCCTCAGAGTTATCCCTGGTGGAGGAGCGTGAAAGACGTTCAATTGCCACCGACCTTCATGATCAGATAGGCCAGACGCTCTCTGTTATCAAGATGCGCTGTTTTGCCCTGCGGGATGAACTCCGTGGTCCGAAGCATATCAAACAGCTTGATGAAATCAGACAACTGGTAAAGCAGACAATCAAAGAAACCCGGTCACTTACCTTTGAATTAAGTCCTCCGGTTCTTTATGAGCTTGGTTTGGTTGCAGCCATTGACTGGCTGGCCGAGCAGTTTCAACAGAAACATGGCCTTCGGTGTAGGGTTGAAAACGACAGTAAGCCCAAACCGTTGAGCCAGGATATTGAAATAGTTTTGTTCCGCTCTGTACGGGAACTTCTGATAAACATTGTTAAGCATGCCGAAGCAAAAAAGGTGAAAATTACTATCCGGACCAATAAGAAAAACCTGAGGATTCGTGTTTCTGATGACGGTATCGGCTTCAGCCGGGAAGCAAAACCAACCAAGTCATACCAAGACCACCAGTTTGGACTGTTCAATATTGCTGAAAGAATACAACATCTTGGGGGTAGACTCGAGATTGATTCTCAAAAGGGCAAGGGCACGATGGTAACCCTGGTGGCACCCCTTAAAGAATTTGATAAGGACTGAGAAATATGCCCATTCGTGTTCTCATTGCAGACGATCATAAAATCATGCTGGCCGGATTGCGGTCCCTTCTTGAAAAGCAAACGGATTTTGAGGTGGTCGGTGAGGCTGAGAACGGCAGAAAGGCCGTGCAGCTGGCCCGGGAAAAAAAACCCGATGTGGTTGTCATGGATGTTTCCATGCCGGATTTGAACGGCATGGAAGCAACTACCCAAATAATTGAAAGTATCCCCGAAACAAAAGTCATTGCTCTTTCCATGCACTCAGACAAGCGTTTTGTCATGGGAATGCTGCGGGCAGGCGCTTCCGGATATCTCTTGAAGGATTGTGCCTCCCAGGAACTTGCAAATGCTATTATCCAGGTTTCTTCCAATAAAAAATATCTAAGTCCGGAGATAACAGGAGTGGTAATTGATGATTTTCTCCAGGGGGGGGATGCCGAACATGCTGATGCTGCAAGTTCTGTGTTGAGTGCCAGGGAGCGTGAGGTTCTGCAGCTCATTGCCGAAGGCTGGTCCACCAAGCAGATAGCCGCCCATCTTTATGTAAGTGTAAAAACGATTGAAACCCACCGCAGGCAGATAATGAAAAAGCTTGACCTGCATACCATAGCCGACCTGACAAAGTATGCCATCCGAGAGGGACTGACCTCAATCGAATAACAGTTTTTCAGGTGCAACAATAACTGTTGCATTTCATAAGGTTCCGTAAATGAATTATCAGGGTTTGCGAAGCGCAAAATCAGAGAATCCCCGATAGTCATTTTTTTTGCCAGAGTGTTTAATTCTAGTCAACCTAAGATATTGATATGATATGTAAATATGCATATTTAAACCATAACATTGTGGCAGTTTAGAGGCGTGTATCAATGGGTGATCCGGTATTACACTGTGGTCATCATGTCGTAATGAACCTAACTGTTCACTGGAGGAAGATAGGAAAATGGATTTTATTCAACAAGTATTACAGGTATTGCTGGCAGCGGAAAAAGATAAAAGGAGGTGATGAAAAAGAAGGCCGGCCGCAGCAGTAAATTAATTTTACCACTCAACTTTGCAACAAAAGGAGGGGAATTTTGAGCGCATCAACAGTATGGTTATTTATTTTTGTGGCCGCATACTGGGCCTATTGTATTTTCTGGGGGGTTAAAGGCGCCAGGTCGGCTAAAACCGCGTCCGACTACTTTATTGCCGGCCGGACAATCCCAATCTGGGTTTTCGTTCTGGCGGCAACCGCAACAAGCTTTTCAGGCTGGACCTTCATGGGACATCCGGGACTTGTTTACCGAGATGGTTTCCAGTATGCCTATGCATCCTTTTATACCATCACTATTCCTTTTACAGGGGTTATCTTTCTCAAGCGTCAGTGGATTATCGGCAAGCGCTTCGGGTATGTTACCCCCGGTGAGATGTTTGCCGATTACTACGGTTCAGAGGCTGTCAGGATCCTCACCGTTATCGTGGCCCTGATCTTTTCGGTGCCCTATCTCGGTGTACAGCTCCGGGCATCCGGTTTCCTGTTCAACGTACTGACTAACGGTCTGCTGGGTGTTGAGGCGGGCATGTGGATGCTCTCCATCGTTGTTATCATCTACGTGGCTTCCGGTGGTCTTCGCGCTGTGGCGTACGTTGATACCCTGCAGTGTCTCCTGCTGGCATTCGGTATTGCCGTTATCGGTCTCATCACCCTGAACGCAGTCGGCGGCTGGGGAGTTCTGCAGGACGGAATTGCCAAGCTGACCTCACCGGAAATCATTCCGGCTCTTGGCACAGCAATTGATACAAAGCGAACCCCGGACGGCTACAGCCATTATACGGCTATCCCGGGCGTAATCCAGTTTGTTAAATCAGGGCCGTCTGCAGCAGGCGGCGCCTGGACCGGAATCATGTGTCTGACCTACATGTTTGCTCTTATGGGTATTCAGTCAGCCCCGGCATTCTCCATGTGGTCCTTCTCAAACAAAAACCCCAGGCCGTTTGCCCCGCAGCAGGTTTGGGCATCTTCTGCCGGTATCGGCTTCATCCTTATTTTTTTTACGGCTATCCAGGGACTGGGCGGGCACCTTATCGGTGCCGACGCTGCTGCCCTTCAAGCCGGTATTGCTAAGGATATTCTTGGAATCGGCGGGAACATCATGGAAACTCCGGGCAAGCAGGGAATGATCGTGCCGGCGCTCATTAACCTGATGTCTGATACGGCGCCCTGGCTCGTCGGCCTCCTGGCAGTCTGTGCCCTGGCAGCCATGCAGTCAACGGGTGCCGCCTACATGTCAACAGCAGGCGGCATGCTGACCCGCGATCTTTACAAGCGTTACCTGAATCCTGATGCCTCACATGCGACCCAGAAGCTCTTCGGGCGTATCGGTGTTGTCATCATCTGCGGTCTGGCGCTTGTTGTTGCCACCACTTCAAAGGATGCCCTCGTTCTTCTGGGAGGTCTTGCTGTTGCATACGGCTTCCAGATGTGGCCGGCCCTCATGGGTGTCTGCTACTTCCCGTGGCTGACTCGCCAGGGTATCACTGTTGGTTTGATCGCCGGCCTTATTGCAGTTACCTGCACCGAGACCATCGGCCAACAATGGTTTGGCATCACCGCCTGGGGCCGCTGGCCGTGGACCATCCACTCAGCCGGTTGGGGTATTTTCTTCAACCTCGGTCTGGCGATTATTATCTCCGCAATGACCCAGGGTAAGGATAACAGGGAACACAAGCAGAAGTTTCATGATTTTCTGGCCGAGACTGCAGCAGTCAGGCCGGAGAATCAGGGACTGAAGCCTGTGGCCTGGGTGGTTACCATTGTCTGGTTTATTTTCGCAATCGGACCGGGTGCTGTTGTCGGTAACACTTTCTTCGGTAATCCCAACGATGCCACGACATGGGTGTTCGGTATGCCCTCCATCTGGGTATGGCAGATCATCTGGTGGGCACTCGGCGTTGGCATGATGTGGCTGTTGGCATACAAACTTGGCATGTCCACAATGCCTGAAAAAGACATCGTCGCCCTTGTCGAGGATATCGGTGATGTTAAGAAAGCAAGGCTTGATACGGATAAGCCTTAATCACTAAATCATAACATTTAAGGGACTCCGGACATGGGCATTTGCCAGAGATGTCCGGAGTTCTTTTTTTAACTCAAATGCTGACTTTCTGGTATGGTATAACATCATTTCTTTTAGCCGCAATTCTGTTTTTTCCGGTGCGGAAACTCCTGTTGTCTCTTAACATCAACCGTTTTCAGGAAAAAAAGAAACGTGCCATGACAGAGGAAGAGATATTGGAATTGAAAAAAAAGGTTAATGTGATTGCTGCCGTCGTTTCCGTATCCTTTGCCTTTTTCTATAATAAATACATAATGTTGAAGTTTTTTAAGTAGCTGCTGCAATATGAGTAAAAAAAATAAATTTGATTCAAGGGCAATCCCATACCTTGTTGGATTAATAGGTATTGTTGCATTGATATTTTACTGGCGGGTCGGAGTTGAGAAAGCTCCGGGTGATTATAATGTAAGGAAAGGCAATTACAGGCTTGAGGACGGTCAGCTTGATGAGGCGGTAAAAGAATTTTCTGAAGCGTTGGGAAAAAATCCGGAACACACCTTGGCCCATCTTGGTCTGGGATTAACCTATATGCAGATGGGGAAAAACCAGGAGGCCCTCAAAGAACTTAACACGGTTATTAAACTCAATCCGGATATGGCTGCGGCCTTTGCAGATCGCGGCATTCTATACGATCGAATGGGGGAGCACCGCATGGCGCTTGCAGATTACAAAAAAGCCATAGAAATGGACCCAAAGCTCCTAGAGGGGCCGGGCTGGCTTTGGCGTTTTTTGCGTAATATTGATGAGAAACCTCCGACCATAAAGGACAGGGCCGAATATCTTGAGGCGGAACTTGCAAAACCAGAAGCAGAAAGGCTGTTAAAAGTGCCGGTAGAGGACGAAAAACAGCGAATGTACAAAATTGATGATTGACGTGGGTGTTTTTACCTAGTAGATTGGGTGGGTGTTTTTACCTAGTAAGGATATATATCTGTTCTGCAACACAAAGATTTCAAGATTAAGAATGGCGGCCTAGCCTTTAAGTATTAATTATTATTTTGTGAGAGGAGTTTGATTTATGAGCGAAAAAGAAATGGAAGTATCGGAATCCCAAATTGCGGTTCACTGGCAGGAGGAGGATTATTATTATCCTTCAGAGGAATTTATTGCTCAGGCAAACGTAACTGACAAGTCTATCTACGATCGTTTCAGCCTGGAAAATTTTCCGGATTGTTTTACGGAATATGCCGATCTTCTGGACTGGGATGAAAAGTGGCACACAATCCTTGATACAAGCGATGCACCCCTGTGGAAATGGTTTGTCGGCGGCAAATTGAATGTCAGTTACAACTGTATAGACAGGCATCTTGCCAAAAACAAAAACAAAACAGCTCTCCATTTTGTGCCTGACTCGGAAGATGAGCGGATCCAGCACATCACTTACCAGGAGTTGTATACCCGGGTGAATGAGGTTGCCGCTGTTCTGCGCGACTTCTGCGGCTTGAAGGCCGGTGACCGGGTTACCCTGCACCTGCCCATGACCGCCGAATTACCGATAACCATGCTGGCCTGTGCCCGTCTCGGCATTATTCATTCGGTGGTTTTCGGCGGCTTTAGTCCTTCAGCATGTGCTGACCGGGCGGTCGACTCCCAGAGCCGGGTCCTGTTCACTATTGACGGTTATTACCGCGGCGGCAGATGGATAGATCACAAGAAAAATGCCGACGAGGCCTACGAGATTTCTCGGAAGGAAGGCCATGAAATAGAAAAGATCCTTGTTTGGGAACGGCATTCAGGTGAATACAAGAGTTCTTCCCCTCTGAAGGAAAACAGGGATTATTCCATGAACGAGGTCCTGAAGAATTACCGCCGCGTCAAGGTTGATCCTGTTTCCATGCCGGCCGAGGCTCCATTGTTCCTCATGTATACCAGCGGCACCACAGGCAAACCCAAGGGCTGCCAGCATTCCACCGGCGGCTACCTTTCTTATGCTGCCGGCACATCGAAGTATATCCAGGATATCCATCCCGAGGATGTCTACTGGTGCATGGCTGATATCGGCTGGATCACGGGTCATTCCTATATTGTCTACGGTCCGCTGTCCATTTGTGCCTCTTCGGTTGTATATGAGGGTATCCCGAACTATCCCGATGCCGGACGCTGTTGGCGCATAGCAGAGGAACTGGATATAAATATATTTCATACCGCACCGACGGTCATCAGGGCTCTGCGCAAGATCGGTCCGGATGAGCCGGCAAAATATAATTATAACTTCAAACATATGACAACGGTCGGTGAGCCCATCGAGCCGGCGGTCTGGAAATGGTATTATGAGACGATCGGCAAGGGGAAGGCTGTCATTGTCGATACCTGGTGGCAGACTGAAACCGGCGGTTTTCTCTGCACCACCCTGCCGGGCATCTCTCCCATGAAACCCGGGAGCGCCGGCCCGGGTGCTCCAGGCATCCACCCGTTTGTTTTGGATGAGGACGGCAAGGAAATCATGCCGGGAGAAGGTAAGGCAGGCAACATCTGTATCAAGAATCCGTGGCCTGGCGCCTTCCAGACTGTCTGGGGCAACCGGGAACGCTATATTGAGTCATATTACGGTCAATACTGCAAGGACCGCAACAGCAAGGATTGGCGCGACTGGCCTTACCTGGCTGGAGATGCCGCGGTTGTAGCTTCTGATGGTTATTTCCGTATTCTCGGCCGTATTGATGATGTTATCAACGTTTCCGGTCACAGGCTTGGAACCAAGGAGATAGAGTCTGCTGCACTTAATGTCCAGGAGCTGGCTGAAGCAGCAGTTGTGCCGGTGGCCCATGAAGTCAAGGGTAAAGAACCGGATCTTTATGTCTCGCTGAAACCCGGCTTCGAAGCTTCTGATGATCTTGCCAAAAGAGTTTCTGAACAGGTTTGTAATGATATCGGGAAGATTGCCCGGCCGCGCAAGGTCTGGATCGTACCTGATATGCCTAAAACCCGTTCCGGCAAGATCATGCGCAGGGTGCTTGGCGCCATCTCCAACTTCGGTGATGTTGGTAACGTCATGACTCTGGCCAACCCCGAAATTGTTGATGAGATTAAAAAGATGGTTCAGGGTGACGATGACGTAACCCCGGTAACTTGATAGTAATATTTCGATATAAGGTTTTCAGTATGGTAGACGGGTGAATAAGTTTTTCTCAATCCCCCTTCACCCTGCCATTGTAACGCAGGATTTCTTCGGCGAGGAATCCTGCGTTTTTTTTTGTAAAATTGACATAATTATTGAAATATATTCCTATTAATATTGAGTTGTCGTCCTGAAAATGATTGTTTTCATGGAGTGTTGCTGCATGCCTCAGAGGCGGATGAATTATGAGCAATAAAACACAGATAAGCAATCGAGTTGACCTGGAATCACTGAAGAAACTCCAGGAAACCCGTGACAGCCTGAAAAAGGTTGAAACCTTTCCATACCGGGAAAACCTGCGGTCTATTATGAATCCGGATGTATATACTTGTACGCCTCTCTGTACCTTGCGGGAAGTCATTAAGGATATGGCTGCAAAAGAGATTTCCAGCGTTATCATTATTGATCATGAAAAACAGCCTGTCGGGATTATGACCGAAAGGGACATTATGAAACGCGTCATAGCTGATAAAGGTGTCAGCCTTGATTTAACTCCCATCGCAAAAGTGATGACCTCGGATCCCATAACCCTGCATCCGGATAACTCAATCTATCGAGCCCTTTCTGTTCTGTCGGACAGAAGTGTCAAGCACCTGCCTCTTGTAGAGGACGGCAGAATTGTCGGCGTCGTTACCATGCGGCAGCTTTTGAAACTGCGTTATCCTGAGCCGCTGACCCTCATTGAAGGTATTCAGGACGCCCAGAAGGTGGAAACGTTAAAGGAGATCAAGAACCGACTGCCCCAAATGGCTCAAGAAAGAATTGATTCCGGCAGAAGTGCCTACGATGTTGTTACCATGATATCCCTGATCAACCGGGATATTCATCGGCGCGCTCTTGATCTGGCGGCTGATGGGTTGGGCCAGCCGCCGGTACCGTTCTGTCTTTACTTGACCGGCAGCCATGGCCGCCTGGAAAATCTGCTGACCCCGGACCAGGATCATGGCATGATCATTATGGATAGTGAGCAGAATTACCAATATGATCAGTATTTTATTGATTTGGGAGTAAGGTTTTCAGACTATCTTGACCAGATCGGCTATGCCTACTGCCCTGGGTATCTTATGGCAAGCAATCCTCTCTGGCGCAAGAGTCTCTCCGAGTGGAAGCTCCAGATCAATTACTGGTTCGAGGCGCAGGTAAGGGAGCTGGGCCGGTATGTTACCGTGCTTTTCGATGCCTCTGCCATTGCCGGAGAGGTTGATCTGTTCAATGAACTGAAGGATTATGCCTTTGCAATTCTTGGTAGACATCATGAGGTTTTCCGGGTCCTACATGAAGAGGAAGGGGGCCACCGCGTACCGCTCGGCTTTCTCGGGGGCTTTGTGACCGACAAGGAGGGTCTGCATAAAGGTCAGCTGGATGTTAAGAAAAGCGGCCTTATTTTTGTGGTGGAGACAATCCGAATTCTGTCCCTGCAGCACAATATCAGGGAGACGGCAACCCTGAAACGGATTGCCAAGCTGGTGGAAAAAGGTGTCATCCACTCAAATGACGGTGAGTATTATGAGTCGGCCTACCAGGTTCTGCTGCATTATGCTTTGAAATCTCAGGTTTCAAAGTCGGTCAGGGGTGAAAAGCTCGATACCTATATCGATCCCAAGATATTGTCACCGAGGGATAAGGAGACGCTTAAACATGCTTTGAAAGCTGTTGCCACCCTGCAGGATTTCGTGGCCGCCGAATTCGGCCAGCTTGTGATCTAGCATACAACAGTCAGCTGTAATAGAAAAATATTTGAACTCGCCTGCGGCCCACCGGATATGCCCCTGAGTTGATGCGATTCCAGGCTCCACGTGTAGCCTTTGGTTCGGCGTTTATTACCGGCATTAAGAGGTTAATCAGTCTTTGTTTTTTTAAAACCGGTGTCTCTATAAAGCTTTGCAATACATTCAGGGCAAATTCCATGAGTAAAAGATGCCTCCGTGTGTTTTGTCACATATGATTCAACCTGTTGCCAAAAACCTTGATCATCCCTAATTTTTTTACAATTTGAGCAGATTGGAATTATTCCTCGCAGGGTTTTGATTTCAGCAAGAGCAATTTTTAGCTCTTGGTTGGTTTTTTCTAATTCTTGTGTTTTTTCAACAACCTGTCGTTTTAGTTTTTCCTCGATATAGTGTTTCTCAAGTTCTGCGGCACCCCGAGCTGCCAAAAAGTCAACAATTGCTGTATAAAAATCAACTTCTTTTAATGGTTTGTCATCAAGCACTACCAACAAGCCTGACAATTCTCCTTCCCCTGTCAACATAGGTGCACCAATATAGGATTCGACTCCCATTTCAACAAGGAGTTTATCTTCAGGAAACTTACTTGCAACCTCCTTGGGGTAAACACACACTCTCTCACCTGAGAAGACATTTTCGCATGGGGTACCTTTTAAGCTGTAGGTAAAATTATCGTAATATTCACTGCCTGCCCAGACAACATCTGTCTGGACAATTTCATTTTCAGGTTTTATAGCGTGGCCGACAAAAACATATTTAGCTTCAAATGTTTGAGCAATATTTCTGATTAACCTCTTCAAGTAATCAATTCCTGAAAAACGCTGCTCAATATCAAGAATCAAATTCAAGGTTTTAATGATTTCAAGTGAGGTGAATGATTTCATGAGTTCCTTCGGAGAATACAAGATAGAATGATATATTTATATATATTGCCAACTGTAATATTAGGTTGCCGAACGTTTGAGCTAATCGGTCCCTGAACTGCTATTGCAAAAGCAAGTCCAGGGGTATGTTTGAAAAGTTGCCCGGGTTAGGCGGGCCGATTTGTGACTGGGTAAGTCATTGTCCTTATTTTGCTTCGATCCTCAGTCGTCCGCCAGCCGACATGCTCAGATCAACTTTTAGCTGGTTTGGCGTCCACCCATGCACCTTGTCATGAGCTTCAATATAAACGATTGTGACACCTTCCGGTATCATCACATTATTTAAACCACGGGTAAAAGGCTGTTCATCAATATGCGGGTGATAAAGCACACGCTCCCCTAATATGTTACTCTCGCTGTCAACTACTCGCCAATTGTCTGCATAATGATCCCAACCAGTATCATTATGTTTCAGAGTTACATTGATTGTCCAGAGGTTATCGCCAGTTTTAAAGAAGTCAGATGCAAGGATTTTTACCTCATCGGCAAATGCAGGTTTTAATGCAACCAAAAGTAGAATAATTGCTAATAGTGTGTTCGTTGTTTTCAGTTTTTTCACAACCATAGCCCCAAATAGAAATTCTGGTAGACCTAGGGTTTAAGCTCACTAGCTCAATGCTCAATGGTGTCTATTGAAGTATTTAAAGGATTAAATTAAATCTGTCTCCGTTTTTTTCTTCCTAAGTGCCAGGAAGGGGGGGCAAGTTCCCACAATCCCAGAAAGCCAAAATAAAACATCCCTGCCAGCAGCGCCTGCTGGGGATCTCTCTCCCATTCTCCGGTACCGCGTCCAGGGTAGACTTTGCTGAGCACTTCCTCTGTTAGGCCTGCGCGCGGGAGCCTTATGAAGATGGAGAGAAAAGCACAGGATATATAGAGGAATGCACCATTATGCCGACACCAAGCTTTACCCACCGGCCTTCGTCAATCGCCATTGGCGTTTGTCATGTTATAACGAACAGCACTGCAAGTGCCCAGCACGGTGCCGCCCCCATGATTCCTGCAAAAAGATTCTTTATGAATTTCAGCATGACTGACTACCTGCCAAGTCCCGCCAATATAAAGGAGCTTTAATATGTTTCAGAACGTTTGAGTTCAGTTGCATCCGTGGTAAGGCATCAACTGCAGTGATTTGTTATACATATTAACGACTTAGTTTGGTGCTGGCTAACCGATTTAAACTTACCCCGGCTTCTGCAGCCTGGATTGAAAGGGTTCTGTGAACTTCAGGCGGGACCCGTACCATGAATTTTCCACTGTAATGTCTATTGGCAATGGGCTCAGGTACTTCTTCTTTGTTTGATTTCATATCCTGCACCACGTCTGCAACGACTTTGCGAATACCTTTCAGTGCTGCCTCAGGGGTTTTAGCCAGCCAACTCAAGCTTGGGAACTCAGCACAAAGTCCGACATTTTCTCCATCATCTTCGGACCAGGTTACACGATAGGTATAGTGATCATTTTTCAGTGCCATGTTCTACCTCCAGTCGTTCAATGGCTTTCAGCACCTGCCTGACCTGGTATGCTTTTGCCTTTCCTTTACTGTTTTGATTATTTACTCTTGGGTCACCTTGCCAGGGAGTTTTATAAATTCTGTGACCACTTCCTGACTGTCGAGCTTTGCCGAAATAGTGATCGCACACTTTACATAAATCCGCAATGCGCACATTGGTGGGATTTTTTTTAAGCTCCTTCAGGATGTCTCGAATATTCCCCATGTTAACATAATATCACTATTGATACTATTGCCAAGGTGGTTATTAAGCAGAAAAATTTATTTAATGTATAAGTTTGAGCTAACCAGCGGGCCAGAAGCCTAGCAGATTAAAAGCGATAAGCTGCACCCGTCTGGCTAAGCGATATGTTAAGTTGTATCATCATTTTGGGTACTGTCAGACTTATTAAATAATAACACCAACTGATTTATAAACGATCCAGCAGGTCCGGCAGTTCAAGCATGGACTCAATTACAAAGTCTGGGGCCAGGTCCCGGGTCACCCCGATACCGCCTGTAATGAATATGGTTCTGCAGCCGGCCCTCCGGCCCACCTCGATGTCGGTGGCATGGTCGCCCACCATGACCATTTCACCGGCAGGGTCAAGGGACCATTTTTCAGCAAGATAATAGATTCCTGCCGGGTCAGGTTTTTTAGTCGGCAGACTGTCGCCGCCCAACACTTTTTTGAAGTTGGAGTCGATTCCAAGGGAAGCCAGAATTTTCTGGGAAAATGTCATGCTTTTATTGGTAAGGACGGCCAGGGAGTAATTCGCTGCCAATTCCGGGAGGACCTTTGCGACTCCGGGATAAAGGTCGGTATTGTCGGTGCAGTGTTCACCGTAATGGGCCATGAAAATCCCAAAGGCCTCATCAAACTTATCCAGATGGGTCTGTCCGAGCGAGCGTCTGATAAGCTTTGAGACCCCGTCGCCGACAAAGCTTTTGACCTCTTCCCGGGTATGGGGCTCCAGGCCGATCGCCGTTAAGGTATGATTGACGCTGTTGGCCAGGTCAGTGACCGAGTCGATCAGGGTGCCGTCAAGGTCAAAAATAATGGCTTTGATTTGTGACATTTTCCTATAGGATTTTTTGATTGTTCATTTTTATCAGCATTCTAACCAATTTAATGATTGAAGTTCTACTAAGTGAACGACGGCTGACACATAGCTGGCTCGGCCACATGAATTGGCAAAAACTCTTATAAAATATTTAAAAAAATAATTTGTTGTCAATAATCAGGTTGTAAGCGATTTGAGATTATTGTGGATTCAAGGAAGAAGCAGATTCGCTGTAGTAAAGCTACGCGAATCTGCTGATGACACAGAAGACACGTTAATATCGAATCGCGTTATATTGGCAAGATGTGGACTTCTTCACGGATGTCATGCCTCCCCTTCAGAAACAAGCCCTTCCTGCCGTCAATGCTGACCTCATCTCCGAAACGGATTTCATGGCCGTTTATTTCGCAGCGCTGTTCACTTTCATAAACATGCAGATCCTTGCAGCCGACAACGCAGGTTTTTTCCAACTGGGTGGCAACCACGGCGGCATGGGAGGTCTGACCGCCGCGGGCGGTCAGCAGTCCCTGGGCCTGGGCTATTTCCTTAATGTCTTCCGGAACCGTGTCCTGTCGGATCAGGATAAGGGTGGACTCCGGCTCCGCCTTGCGGAGTTGTTCTATATTATCCTTGGTGAATACTGCTCGGCCTGAGAGGGCACTGCCGCTGACACCGATCCCCTTGCCGAGAAAAGATTTTTTCAGTTTCTCAGGTTTTTCAAAGACATAGAGGTTTTCCTTCTTCTTGATCGTTATCATATCCCTGGTCTGGAGGATATAGAAATCTTCGGCCTTGGCGCTTTCAAAGGTAAATTCTATTTCCTGCGGATTCCAGCGATTTTCATAGACAAGCTCGCGGGAGAGTTCCAAAAGTGCCGTATATATTTCCGGAAAACGGTTTTCCAGGGTATTTTCCTCGGAGCGTCCGTCAATCTCGGACTGCTCTATAGAGATGGGATATGTGGTGACCAAGCCGCTGACAATGTCTTCTCCCTGGTCGCCGATGGCATAATCGCCCCATAGAGCCACCCTTGTCACCTTCCTGTAAGGGTGGGCGGTAAAAACCACGCCGCTGCCGGCTTCCTGGCTTAGGTTGCCGAATACCATGGCCTGGATGATAACCGCAGTGCCCCAGGCATCAGATGCATCCATGATGGTGCGGTATTCTTTTGTTTTATGGGCGTTCCAGGAATTCAGCACTATTTCAACGGCGCCGATCAGTTGCAGCCAGGGATCATCCGGAATGCCGATCCCGACAGAACGTACAACCTTCTGGTATTCCAGGGCCAACTCTTTCATCTGTGCCGGGGTGAAATCTTTCTTTACCTTGACATTGTGCCGGGCTTTGGCACCGTTCATAAGGACCTGGAACTGTTCACGCTTCATGCCTTCGGCCATGCCCCATGACTGGAGGAAACGTCGGTAGTTATCCCAGGCCAGGTACTCCTGGCCCGTGGCGCCGGCGAATTCCTCGACAATGTCCTGGTTAAGGCCGACATTATGGATTGTGGCCATCATGCCCGGCATGGATATGGAGGCGCCGGAACGGACGGAAAGGAGAAGGGGATTCTTCGAGTAACCGTATTGTTTACCGGTCACATTTTCCAACTGGGACAAGGATTGACGCACCTGTCGCATGAATTCGTCCCGGGCCTTGGGGAAAGAGTTAACCACAGGCCAGCAGCGAAAAATCTCAGTGGTAATGATAAAGCCTGGCGGCACCGGTTTGTTTTCTGCGGCAAGCTGTGTCAGGTTGAGTCCCTTGTTACCCAGAAGGATGAGGTTTTTCGTCTTCGGATTACTGTTATGGAGAAAACTGATGACATTTTCCGGATTGTAAGTCATCAAAAGATCGAGGCTTTTCTGCTCAAGCAGTTCCTTCTGATTTTCCAGGGTTTGCATGATCCCGGTAATAAAGTTGTCAAGATGTTGGAGGCCGAAGGTGCTGGCTATGAGATTCCTGAAGAAATATTCAGACAGCCGGAGTATTGAGCCATTGATATCCTTTTCATCCCAAAGTTTACGGTATTTGGTCAACAGGTTTGCCTCACCGATCTGGGGAATGATAATTGAGAGATTGTTCTGGTGTATATTGGTGTAATAGGCATAGATGACATCTTTGACCCCGTCTGACAGGCCGCGGAAAATATCAAGGTACTGGGTGTACGAGAATCGCTTGATATGGAGCGAATTGGAGAGAAGTTCGAGGTAGGTCTCAAGTCTGCGGCTGGTGATGCCGTCAATCTTTAAGGCGCGCAAGTAGAGTTCCAGGCACTTGATAATGCTTATAAATGTATCCTTGGTGATAAAGGCGAGGTTGACGGTTTCCGGCAGTCTTTCAAGGTAGAGGTTTGCCTGATTCTCCAACCTGAAGGTCAGGCCCAGGGCATCAAATTTTTTTTCCCGATAGCGGCCGTAGACCGAGGGAATATCAACGGCAATGTGACGCTTGTAATAGATATCCTCTTTTGCTTCGAATTTTTCCTCGCTTAAAATTATTTCTTTCAGGCCTTCAAGATGGGTCAGCAGGGCATCGAGGCACTGGAAGGTGTCGCAGATCTCCAGGTCTGCCAAGAGCTGCTCCATTTCCGGAAAACCGCTGTTTATCGCCTCCTTAAGCTGGTAACGCATTTCCTGGTAGCCGAGATTGTACTTGTTGAAAAGCAGCTTGTACATCCTTACCAGTTGGTCGAAACGTTTTTTTTCTGATTCGGCGATGTCCGACTGCTCTACCAGAAATCTGGCGCGGGCCTTGTCCTTCCATTCCAGCAGGTCTCCAATCTCCTCCATGCCCGGCAGTTCAAGAGAGCGATGCATGATTTTATGCATATCGTCGATAAAGATTCCTTTCGTCTTTACCTCGGAAAGCACCTCGACCGGAAGAAAGGGTTCCAAGCCCTTTTTGTCCCTGTCCTTCCAGAAAATAAAAATCGCCTCAATAAAATCGACGATCAGGTTGCTGCTTTCGACATGGCTCTGCTTGCGCAGGAAATGGATAAGGGCATCCTTGCGCCGGTGGATCTCGTCAATCTCGGTAGAAACATCACGCAGGTATCCTTCTGCGCCGATTTCATTGAAAAACACCGGCATGAGTTTGGCAAACTGCTTGAAAAGATTGTATACCGGTTCGATGGGATGGTTGAGCAGCTGGGTTATATCGCGCTGGAACAGGTCGGTATCCTTAACGCAGGTCCCAGATAACTTAAGGTTGATTATCAGGGCTGAAAACAGGGTCGAGCACCATTTTGGTTCCTGCATGATCAAATTGATCCATACCCTGATATTGGCAAGGTGGGCCGGATTGGTAATCGGCTGCCAGTCTTCATCAACGCCGGTGACATTTGCGTACTGGAACCCGAAGCGGACCGATTCCCATAAGAATGCCTCCACCAGCCTGCTGTTGCCGCGTTTGAAAACCTCAGTGCCGAGAACCTGGATGCATTGCAGGGAGGTGTGTGGATACTTGCGGACGTTTGCCTTGAGCAGCTGGAAGGTTGTGAGCAGAAAACTTTCTATTTCCTCAAAGGTCTGTTGCCTTATAAGCTGCACCAGGCTGCGGTTAATTTCCCGGATGGTTTCTTCATGTATCAGGGCAAGCCCGGAGGTTTCCATTATATGGAAAAGAAAGATAAGCTTGCGGTTTTCTCCGAACCGGTCAGGCTCCTCAGCCTGATCTGCCGC
>JAFDCR010000073.1 GCA_019312685.1 Deltaproteobacteria bacterium
CCCGGCTCAAGGTGTATATCGGATGCCTCCTTCTTATACGCACTAATGAGTATTTTGTTAACCAGTTTGATGATCTGGGAATCTGATTTATCGATTACTGATGTATCTAAAGTCTCTTCAACAGCTACATCGCTTTCGCTCATTTCCCCAATAATTTCATCTACCTTTTCTTCATCTCTGGTGTAGTACTTCTCAATGGCTTCAGATATTTGTGCAGAAGGGGCAACTACAAATTTGACTCTGCGGTTGGTTATAAAACGGAGGGTGTCTCCTAGATCCGCATGTTCAGCAGGATTTGAGGTGGCAATCAGCAGGTGGTCGCTATTGTCTTTTATGGGGAGTATCTGCATCTGAGTAACGAGTTCCAAGGGCATGGAGTGTAAGGCTTCACTGGTCGGTTCCATATCTTCGAGGTTGACAAAATCCAACTGGAACTTAATTGCCAGAGCTGATAAAAGCTGGTCTGCTGTGATGAGATCCCGTTCGAGTAGGAGCTCGCCTATTTTTTTACTTTTATCCTTGACCTGCCTGGCAATTGCGTCTTCCAGCTGTTCCTGAGTAATCAGCTTTGAAGCCATGAGAATATCACCGACGCGGGCAGTGGAGGGAATTTTTCCCGCTTTCTGCATCTTGCGGATAAGTTTTTCTATCTTTTCCTGCTTCAGGTTATGCCTTTCAGCGATAGTCTCTCCAATTCTTTTTTTCTTAATAGTATTGTAGTCGTGAATGACTTCCTGAAGTGTCTCCCGGGAGACCAATCCCTGTTCTTCCAGGATCGTACCTAGAAAGTTGAGCTGGCGGCATGACTTAATACCAAGGTTGGTAAAAAAGGCAGCACGGTATGGGTTTTCCAGATCAAGGTAAGAACCGTAAAAGCCAGTCTGGTAAGGTTGGTCTTTCGCAACCCGGACTAAATGCTGCAAGCCGGAAAGGGTCTCTATTTCCAGGAGGTCATGGGAGTTATGCTGCTCTTTCAGCTCGCCTGGTTCCTCTTTTAGTAGGATACTGCATACTTCAAAAAGTGGATAAGTTTTCTTGTCACCGTTTTTTGCCAGAATTACCCCAACTTCATTATCATCAGGATGAAAGGGGCGGCATAATGTCGCCTCCTCTTTGCCGGCTAACAACTCCAAAATAATTTCTGAGTCAGCGGGAATACCTTTAAAAGCAGAGTTGTCTTGTTTCTGGGGGCTTTTATTGTTTGTGGCAGACATGGGGTTACCTTTTGCAAATTGTGGTTAAAAAAAACAGGAGCTGTTGGTTGGCGTCAACCTATTACATTTAACTATGGAATGCATATATAATTGTCAAGCAGAATCTTTTTTTGTTATCAAGGTTTAATGGTATTTGGCGAGGAAACGAAAGCAGCAAAGAAAATTTTCTCTTTGTGATTATAATAAGGAAGAAAAATGACAGTAGAAACTAAAGCAGACCGGATGATAAAGCATGGTGAGGCTGCTTACATGAAGACGTCCTTCCCAGGAGCCGGGTAAGCCATTTTTGTAAAAAATTTTTGCTTTTTTCCAGACTGCCCCACGTCTTGACAATAAATTTTTCAGGAAAAGTCTTTTCTGCCGAAAGTCTCTTGTTCTATTTGCCGTCTCGCGCTATCTTCTATGCGTCTGTTAAAAGCTTCGTGCTTCATAAACTATTTTGTCTGTTTAACGTTTTGATTTTTTTAAATATTTTGTGCAACCTTATATTTCTACTGAGCGGGGACAGCGATGCATATCACACATTTATACCGGCGGGTTAGCCATAATATGGAGTTCTGCTTTAATATTGAAAGCAGGAAGCCTCTGACTGATGATGAAATAACAAAGTTTAAGTTTCTGCTTGCAGATGGATTTATCCAGGAAAGCGTAAACTCCAGACCAATTTTTAACACTTCGGATAAGAAGATTGTTGAACTGGGGCCACGGTTGAATTTTGCCACGGCCTGGTCTTCCAACATGGTGTCAATCTGCCATGCTACCGGTCTTGACAAGGTAACCCGCATTGAAAGGTCACGTAGATATCTGCTTGAAGAGCATACAGACCGCAACCGGTTTATTGCCGAGCACCATGACCGCATGACCGAGTGTGTCTATCCTGAGCCGCTGTCAACTTTTGAGACAGGTGTTTCACCGGAGAAAGTATATGAAGTCCCTTTAAAGGGAAAAGGTCCTTCTGCCCTTGAAGAAATACCCGGTATTTCAATGGATGAATGGGACAGGAATTTTTATTTTGACTACTTTGTGAAAAAGCACGGCCGAAACCCTACCATTGTTGAGATAATGGATTTGAATAATGCCAACAGTGAACATTCCCGGCACGGCTTTTTCAGGGGAAAACATGTAATTGACGGCAAGGAAGAACCTGAAACATTAATGGAAATAGTCCGTTCGACCCTGGAGGCCAATGCAACCAACAGCATCATCGCCTTTAAGGATAACTCCAGTGGTATCCGGGGACGGGATATTTTCACCATAGTGCCCAGAAGTCCGGGTGAACCTACACCGTTTACCAAACGAAAGCTGCCCTATCACATAATCTTTACAGCCGAGACCCATAACTTTCCAACCGGAGTTGCGCCATTTCCCGGGGCGGAAACAGGGACAGGCGGCAGGATCCGGGATATTCAGGGAACCGGCAGGGGCGGCCTGGTGGTCGGCGGGACCGCCGCCTACTGTGTCGCCAACCTGAAAATTCCGGGATATGAACTGGCATGGGAAGACAAATCCTTTGAATATCCGTCCAATCTTGCCAGTGGACTGGAAATAGAGATTGAGGCCAGCAATGGCGCATCGGACTACGGCAATAAGTTCGGCGAACCGGTCATCCAGGGTTTCACCAGGTCGTTTGACCTGCGGCTATCTAATGGCGAACGCTGGGGGTTTTTAAAACCCATCATGTTTACCGGAGGTATCGGGCAGGTCGATGACCGCCATACGGAAAAGGCTGAGGCGGAGAAGGGCATGCTTATTGTCCAGGTCGGCGGCCCTGCTTACAGGGTAGGATTCGGAGGCGGTGCCGCATCGAGCATGCTGCAGGGAGACAATGTCGAAGACCTTGATTTTAATGCGGTTCAGCGGGGTGACGCGGAAATGGAACAGAAGATGAACCGGGTAATCCGCGCCTGCATTGAAATGGGGGAAGGTTCTTTAATTGACGTTATTCACGATCAGGGGGCCGGCGGCCCCGGCAATGTATTAAAAGAACTGGTGGAAAAGTCCGGCGGAGAAATCGACATCAGAAAAATTAAAGTCGGTGACCCGACGATGTCGGTATTGGAAATTTATGTTGCCGAGTATCAGGAGCGCAACGGCCTTTTGATCCGGCCGGAGAATATCAAAGCCTTTGAGGCCATATGCAGACGGGAAAAGGTTAACTGTGAAATACTCGGCACCGTGACCGGTGACGGTCGTTTTGTAGTGCATGACGGGCAGAACGATACAACCCCGGTCGACCTTGAACTGCATGAGGTTCTTGGCAACATACCCCAAAAGACATTTTACGATACCCGCCGGGAAGGGCTCCACTCCAGGCTGCATTTGCCCGAAGATCTGAGCGTTAGGGAGGCCCTCTTTAATGTGCTGCGTTTGGTATCGGTCGGCTCCAAGCGTTTTCTGACCAATAAGGTTGACCGGAGTGTTACCGGGCTCATTGCCCAGCAGCAGTGCTGCGGTCCTCTCCAGGCTACTGTTGCTGACGTTGCGGTTATTGCCCAGAGCCATTTTGAGCTTTCCGGGGCGGCAACCGCTATTGGAGAACAGCCTATAAAGATGCTGGTGGACCCAAAGGCAGGCGCGAGAATGGCGGTTGGTGAAGCACTGACGAACCTGGTTTGGGCCAGGATTGATACACTGGAGGGTGTAAAGTGCTCGGCAAACTGGATGTGGGCTCCGAAGCTGCCCGGCGAGGGGGCGGCCCTGTACGACGCAGCCTGTGCAATGCGTGATGCCATGATATCACTGGGCATTGCCGTTGACGGCGGCAAGGACAGTCTTTCCATGGCAACCCGGGTTGGTGATGAAACGGTTAAGTCTCCCCGTGAACTTGTTATCTCGGTTTATGCAACCATGGAGGACATCACCCGTACCGTAACTCCTGATATAAAGAGGCCGGGTGACAGTGTCCTGCTGTTCATAGACCTGGCAGAGGGGAAAAACCGTCTGGGCGGTACCGCCCTGGCACAAACCATGAAACAGATAGGGAATGATTCTCCCGACATGGACAATCCGGACCTTGTTAAACATTGTTTCAATGCTATCCAGGAATGTATCGGCAAAGGTCTTGTTCTTTCGGGCCATGACCGAAGCGACGGTGGCCTTATCACCACCCTGCTTGAAATGGCTTTTGCCGGCAATTGCGGCCTTTCAATTGAGATGCAGGGAGCATCCACACCAATTGAACATCTTTTTTCAGAGGAACTGGGGCTGGTGCTTGAGTGTACCGCTGATTTCCGGCAGGAGGTAGAAATTCTGCTGGCAGACAGGAATATTCCTTTCGCAGTTATTGGCGGGACAAAAGTTGAAAAACATATTTCGATCACCTTCAACGATATGGTGGTCCTTGCCGAACCCATGCAGGAACTTCGGCAGTTCTGGGAGGAGACGAGTTTTCAGCTGGAGAAGCTTCAGATGAACCCCGACTGTGCTGTTGCAGAAAAGGAAAATATTCATGACAGGAAGGGGCCAAGCTATCGCATGAGCTTTACCCCGAAAGAGACCCCCCTGGAAATTCTTGAAAGCCCCGACAAACCGAAAGTGGCAATCCTGCGTGATGAGGGGAGCAACAGTGACCGGGAAATGACCTCGGCATTTTATGCGGCCGGATTTGAAGCATGGGATGTGACCATGACCGACCTTCTTGAAGAAAGTATAACCCTTGACGGCTTCAGGGGATTGGCGGCGGTGGGAGGGTTCTC
>JAFDCR010000074.1 GCA_019312685.1 Deltaproteobacteria bacterium
AGCCTCGTAATGAGCGTAATTTAATGGGGTTATCGTAAAAAAAATCCGAATTTTGTCTTGCTACTTGTGATATTTTTCCTCGGCATTTATTGTACAGGCCCTGTAAAGTTGTTCCAGTAGAAGCATGCGGGACATCTCATGGGTAAAAGTCATACGAGATAATGAAAGTACAAGGTCTGCTTTATTCAATATTTTTGCTGATAATCCCAGCGGACCGCCAATGACAAAGGATATCTTTTTCAGCCCCTGCACTTCCCAGCGTTCCAGGTGTGCAGCCAACTCCTGTGAATCGAGTTGTTTTCCGGTCCTATCCAGACAAACAAGATATGAATCCTTTACCTTCTGCAGCAGGGCTTGGCTTTCTTTTTCAATAATGATTTTTTCAGGTGTGCCTTTTTTTGTTCTGTGCTCCTTAACTGTTTGGATCTCAACTTTTTGATAATGTGACAGCCGCTTAAGGTAATCCTCTATTCCGGCTGCCAAATAGGATTCCCTGGTTTTGCCCAAAAACAGTAATTCTATGCGCAATTGAGCCCACCGTACAATTTTTTCTTTTCGGGTTTCAGGAGTTCAGAGAATTTCCGACCAAACTCTTCATAGCTGAGATCTCTGTTTATTCCTGGACAGGACTCCTTGATAATTTCATAATTTTCCTGATCAGCAAGCATGCTCGGGTGCAAAGGCCATTGGCTGCAGCGCCAGGGTTTTCCGGGATGGATGGTGCAGCCGTTTTCATAAAAAATACAGTGTCCCTCAACGGTCTTCATCTGGATTGTCCTGCCGGTCTGACGCCAGTACTTGCGGCGCACTTCCTCTCTTGGTATGTCAAGGTGCGCAACCATCCGTTTCTGATCATCTTCGTCAAGTGAAACGGTGGTTTCGCCCTGGCAGCAGTAACCGCACTGCTGACAAATGAATATTTCTGAAATTTGAGTCATTTTTTTAAGTAAGGCTTATGATCCTTAATTAATTTTGAATTTTAAGTTTTGAGTTTTTAATTCTTAGTTTTTAATTAACAACTTAAAATTATTCTCTTTATCCTTTTATGACACCCATTGGCCGCAGCCTTGCCACTTTTCGAGCCAGACCTGCCTCGTGCACTACCCTGACAACATCTTCAACATCTTTATATGCCTGAGGAATTTCCTCAACCAGTGTCGCCCGGCCGGCGCCCTTGACCCTCACACCCATTTCTGCAAGTTCAGCCGTTACGTTATGGCCTTTGGCAAATTTCTTTGCCGCATGCCGGCTCATTATTCTCCCGGCCCCATGACATGTTGAGCCAAAGGCTTCATGCATCCCCTGTTCAGTACCGACAAGCACGTATGAATAGCGTCCCATATCACCCGGGATAAGCACCGGTTGGCCGGTTTCCCTGTATGCCTCGGGGACCTTTGGGTGATTCGCCGGAAAGGCCCTGGTTGCGCCTTTCCGGTGCACTACAACCTCCTGCGGCTTGCCATCAACCGTATGGGTTTCATATTTTGCAATGTTGTGGCATACATCGTAAACAAGATCAAGTCCGAATTTTTTTCTCCCTGTTCCCAGTACCTGTTCAAAGGTCTGTCTGACTTCTTCGGTGATAATCTGCCTGTTGGCAAAGGCAAAATTTGCCGCTGCAGCCATTGCTGCCAGGTATTTTTTCCCTTCAGGAGAGTTGATCGGGGCACAGCATAATTCCCTGTCAGGCAGATCAAAACCATATTTTCGAGAGGCATTCTGCAGGATCCTGATATAATCACCGCACACCTGATGACCCAATCCCCTGGAGCCGGTATGGATAATGACTGTTACCTGATTTTCAAAAAGTCCTATTCCGGAAGCAAGTTTGCGGTCAAAAATTTTATCAACAAAACCGACCTCAACAAAATGATTGCCCGATCCTAAAGTGCCTAGCTGAGCCTGGCCCCGATCCAACGCCTTGTCTGATACAGTTCCGGGGTCGGCCCAATCAAGACTTCCCCCTTCCTCGATATGGAGCAGATCATCCTTTATGCCGAATCCCTTTTTAACGGCCCATGGTGCGCCTGATTCCAGCACCTTTTTAAGTTCCTGCTTGTTGAGCTTCAAATGTCGCTGCCTGGATCCGACACCGGTTGGTATGTTTGCGAACAGGCTTTCCACCAGTTCGGGAATACTTGAAGCTATTTCACCCTTTTCAAGAGTTGAACGCAGGAGACGAACGCCGCAGTTAATGTCGTACCCTACCCCGCCTGGAGAAACAACACCCTTTTCAGGATCAAATGCTGCTACGCCGCCAATGGGAAAACCATATCCCTGATGCATATCCGGCATTGCCAGACTTCTGCCGACAATCCCCGGAAGCCAGGCAACATTGGCTACCTGGGTAATGCTCTTATCGTTTTTGATATATTCCAGGAGGGTCCGATCAAGGAAAAGCATACCGTCGGTGCGCATTTTCCCCTGTCTGGGCAAGAGCCAACGGTATTGATCGATCTGTTTGAGGTTATGGATGGACAGCTCTTTCATTTTTACCTCATAATGTTATATATCTAGGAAGACACGTGCCACCCATTGGTTGTCTTTTCTCCCTATAAAAAGTTGATGATACGTGACCGCCTTTACTGCAAGCAATTCCTGATCGATTTCATTATTAAATTGGTGCAGCCATACCTTGGCAATGATTTTTGTTTCTGAAAAGGATTCAATTTTTAAATCTGTACTGACAAGCCCTTTTGCATCAAATAAATAAAGAAATTCCTCAAGAAAGTTGACCATGAGTTCATTTATATCGCCACTCCTGACCTCAATGGAATATGGTTCATTTTCTCCGGTATGTTCCACACTCCACATGATATCAAAAAAAGCCCGGGCAGCGGTCTCAAAAAGTTTTTTTCTGGTATTGCCCTTAACTTCAAAACCTGTATCTGCCGGATGTTCAATTATGCGGTAGAATTGAGTTGGCATATAGTGGTTGCAACAATCTCATCAGTTTGGATCTAACCTGCGGTGTGAACACCGTGCAGTATTATCCGACTGGATACATCAGGCGCTGCCGATAATATCCCCATAGGTTGTGATATCAATACCGAATTTCTGCGCTGCAACTTTCCATTTCATTGAATCAGGCGTATCAAAGATTATTGTATCTTCAGCAGGAAGTGTCAGCCAACCATTATCTGTTAATTCATATTCTAACTGTCCGGGCCCCCAACCGGCATATCCAAGCAGGAAAAGATACTTGCTCGGACCGTTGTACAGGGCTATATGATGAAGTATCTCAGGATCGCTCGACAAACGTATTGTCTCACTGACAATCATTTGGTTTACTGCCTGATAGTCAGCGGAAAAGAGAATAAACCCCGCACTCATCTCAACCGGGCCTCCTAAATATACCGGCGGAAGTTCAAAATCCGGGACCGGAATGTTGGCATTGATTAATATTTCATCAAGTTTGACATCAGGAAGAGGATTGTTCACTATAAGTCCAATGGCTCCTTCTTCAGTGTGGCCACACATATATATAAGTTTTTCCCTGAAACGCGGATCAGGCATTTGGGGAGTTGATAACAGAAAACTGCCCTGTAAACTTTCCATGGTAAATATTCTCGTCTTTACATTGTCTAAATGTGATTGCAGGCAACCAATTCAAACACTTTTTATCAAATACTATAATACTTCAATGCAACAAATAAGCATATTTTGCCTAAAGGCTAACATGGCACTGAAATTTTGAAAAGCGACCATAAAAAATATATTATGATTGTTGGATGAATGAAAATTTAATATATGTCATTCCTATAATTTTCTGTTTCAAACAAAATGAAATTTATTGGTTTATTTAATTACAATTTGTCTTCTAAAGAAATATGTCAAATTATATTAGTTCCCAAATCGATCTTGTTATAGAAGCCGATCATCATGATCCCTTTCAGGTCCTTGGCCTGCATTTTATTGACCGTGAACCCAAAGCCGCAATAGTGAGAACTTTCCAGCCGCATGCGGAATCTGTCCAGATTGTCATCGGTGACAGTAAAAAGTACCTGTATAAAATGAGACCCGAGGGAATCTTCGAAATTGTACTGGACGGCTTTTCCGAACCGTTTCCCTACGAGTTCGAAATAAAATATTTTAACGGCACAATTCATACGACTGCAGATCCGTATCAGTTTCTTCCGCTGCTGGGTGATATGGACAGTTATCTTTTTAACAGCGGAACACATTATAGGCTCTATGAAAAACTCGGAGCCCATCCGACTACTGTTAACAATATTGCAGGAACAATATTCAGGGTGTGGGCTCCTGCGGCCAGACGGGTAAGTATAATCGGTGATTTTAATTCCTGGGACGGCAGGGTTCACCAGATGCGCAGTCTTGGAAGTTCAGGTATCTGGGAACTCTTTATTCCCGGAATCAAGGAAAAAGAACTTTACAAATTTGAGATAAAGACCCAGTACAGGGACCTGCTCATAAAATCCGATCCCTTTCAATTTTATGGTGAACTCCGTCCCAAAACAGCATCGGTTGTCTGCAGTCTGGATAAATATTCTTGGCAGGACTCGGACTGGCTTAAAAAACGCTCACAAACAAAACCTTATGATCAGGCGGTTTCAATATATGAAGTACATCTCGGATCCTGGCAGCGTGATCCGGGTGATCCGGAACGCTTCCTCACCTATAGGGAAGTTGCCGATGCATTGGTTCCTTATGTAAAGGAAATGGGATTCACCCATATTGAACTGATGCCGGTCATGGAACATCCACTGGATGAATCCTGGGGCTATCAGGTAACGGCCTATTACAGCATTACAAGCAGATACGGTACTCCTGAAGAATTCATGTATCTGGTGGATCTTTGCCATCAGAATGATATCGGTGTTATTCTTGACTGGGTTCCGGCCCATTTTCCTACAGATGCCCACAGTCTTGCCCGATTTGACGGTACGGCACTCTATGAGCATGAGGATCCCCGCCAGGGAGCTCATCCGGAATGGGGTACCCTGGTATTTAATTACGGCAGAAAAGAAATCAGTAATTTCCTCATTGCCAATGCCCTGTTCTGGTTTGAGAAGTATCATATCGACGGTCTGCGGGTCGATGCGGTTGCCTCCATGCTGTATCTCGACTACTCCCGGCAAGAAGGCGAATGGATCCCCAACTGCTACGGCGGCCGGGAAAATATTGAGGCAGTCGAGTTCCTGCGGCATCTCAACAGCATAATTTTCGATCATTATCCCAATGTCATGAT
>JAFDCR010000075.1 GCA_019312685.1 Deltaproteobacteria bacterium
GGCAGTTGTGAGTAGCAGGGTCTGGCCGCCCTGCACGAACGTGAGGAACAGAAAGAGCGAACCGACCACCGAGGCGATGATCCACCAGAGTTGCTGCAGTTGCGATAGGTCCAGATTTCCAAACATGGCTTATTCCCCCCCCGGTCCGATATGGATCTGTTTGAGCATAATTTTTACTTCTGCGATCAGCAGAATGGTAAAGAGCAGCAGAAACATGAAAAAAGTAGTCTGGACCGTACCGGCGGTCAGGTTGGAGCGCGCCACGGTCACCGGCAGCAGGTTCTGGATGGCCCAGGGCTGACGGCCGACTTCGGCAACAACCCAGCCGGCTTGGGTGGCCACGTAGCCTAAAAAGATGGAGGTCACCCCCAACTGCTGCAGCCATTTTTTATCATTTAGCCGGTCTTTATAGGCATAAAACAGAAAGATCAGAAAGAGGAGCGGAAAGAAAGAGCCTAAGGCCACCATGATGTGGAAGCTGTAAAAGGTCAACCCCACCGGCGGCACCGCCTCTTCCGGCTTGTCCAGGTAGCCGTAGCCTAAATGTTCCTGGTATTGAGCAAAATTTGACAGAGCTATTGTAGCCGTATTTTCATCCCCTGCTTTTTTAGCGGCCTTGTACTGAGCTAAGAGTTCAATGGCAATTTTGCCCTTTTCGATCTTTTCGCTCGTGCTGACGATATTATGCTCCGGGTTGCCGTAAACCAGGTCGTTGATGCCCGGTACAAACGAACCCGGTTCTCGGTTTGCCAACAGCGACAACATCCCGGGAACCTTGAACTCGATAAGAAAGGGATCCAGGTCGTCGCCCGGCAGTTTGTTCGGGTTCAGCACCCCCATGGCCACCAGGCCGGCGTCCTTTTCCCCTTCGTACAAGCCTTCAAAGGCGGCCAGCTTCATGGGCTGTACCCGGGCATTGGTATAGGCGGCCTCGTCACCGGTGAAACCGACAAAGGCCGATGAGAGCAGTCCGAACACCGAAGCGACGATAATGCTCTTTTTGGCCATGGCCCGGTGGCGGCCTTTCAACAGGTACCAGGAAGAGATACCCACCACAAAAAGTGAAGCAACTTGAAAACTGGAAGTTGTGGCATGGGTGAATTTGCTGATCGCCACCGGCGAGAAGAGGATTTCCCAGAAATTCTGCATCTCAAAACGGGCCTTGTCCGGGTTAAAGGCCATCCCCACCGGATACTGCATCCAGCCGTTGGCGACTAAGATCCAGAGGGCCGAGAGGTTGGAACCGATGGCCACCATCCAGGTGGCAAACAGGTGGGTGTTCTTTGAGACCCGGTCCCAGCCGAAAAACATGACGGCAAAAAAAGTCGCCTCGATAAAAAAGGCGAAGATGCCTTCGGCAGCCAGCGGGGCGCCAAAGATATCACCCACCATCCAGGAGTAGTTCGACCAGTTGGTGCCGAATTCGAATTCCAGGATAATGCCGGTGGCCACGCCGATGGCAAAGTTGATGCCGAACAGGGTCATCCAGAATTTGGTGATCCGCTTCCATTCCTCGTTGCCGGTCCTGACATACAGGGTCTCAAAAAAGGCAAGCAGGAAGGAAAGCCCTAAGGTGAGCGGCACAAAGATCCAATGATACATGGCCGTAAGGGCGAACTGGGCCCGGGCCCAGTTTACCATCGACAGATCGAAGTTTTCTATCATGGAATTCTCCTTTTATTCAGAGGCTGAGTTAATTCGGTAAGTACAAAATCAGCCTTTTGATCTTCGGTGGTAAAGCGGGTGTCGAGATAGTCGGGGAAGAAAAACAGCTTGACCACCCCGAAGAGGATAAGCAGTTTCAGCAAAATGATCGCCCAGAGGGTGCGGCCCAATTGCATGGACCTGAAACCCTGCAGATATAAAGTAGCAATTTTTTCTAATGTCTTTTTCATTGCAAACCTTTGTCAGCAATCCGGATTCTCAGGCTCCCTGCGCTTTACGCCAGCCTTCGGCCTTCAGTCGCTCGATGCGTTTGATGTTCCACTGCTGGATGGTCTCGAGATATTTTTTTTGATCATCCTGCAGCAGTCCGATGATCTGTTCTCGCTCTTCTTTAATATCCTGCTGCTCGCCGGGGTAGAGTTCCTGCCAGCATGCATAGCCCCGGATAAAGATGGTTTCAGGCTCAATTTCGATTGCGTCCGCTCCCAGATGTTGGGCGGCCAGCATCCGGGCCAGGATCATATCGTATTCAATGGTCCAGCCGTTGTCGTCGAGCATGGTTGTCCGGTCAAAATCCGCCTTTTCTCGGGAACAGGATGGACACCAGAGGCGGACTATAACCTCGGGGAGCATGACATTGTCACGCAGGTGAAACTGGACGTTGTTTTGGCCGCACTCGCAGCGTTTTCTGATATCAAGGCACACGGTTTTATTCCTCGTAGTTGTTTGGCATGCTTATGAAAAATAGCGGCGGTCCGGCAAATGATGCCCGGCCCAGCCGGGCATCATTCGTAGGACCGCCACCAAGCTAATCGACCTTGTAAAAATATTCCTTTTCAGCGCCGCATTGGGGGCAGACCCAGTCATCAGGCAGGTCTTCAAAAGGGGTTCCCGGCTCAACGCCGTTTTCATAATCGCCCTCTTCCGGGTCGTAAATGTAGCCGCAGGGACATTCGTATTTGTCCATAATATTACTCCTTAATTATGTTGATGATTGTAGGGTGTGCACCGTTTTTGGTAAGGGGTTTGAGCGTCCCTTTTCAAAAAACACTAAGTTTCCCAGGAGATGCAGTCAAGGGGGCAGTTCTTAATCGCCTCGTTGACTAAATATTTGGGATATTTTGGTAAATCTACCACCTCAACGTAATCGCCGTTGATATTGCGCTGGAATATCTTCGGGCTGGTGGCAATGCAGACCTCACAGTTCCTGCACTCGCCGAGATCGATAACCGGTATTCCACTCATCTGGGCAACCTCCTTAAGAAAATTCCTGAAATGAATAATCCAGGGGCGGGCCGTCAATAGCCCGGCACAGCCATTCCTTCAGCGGTTGATTGATAGGGTGGACTCCGACACCGGGCCGA
>JAFDCR010000076.1 GCA_019312685.1 Deltaproteobacteria bacterium
CCTTGCCTATGCCATAACAGTGCACAAATCCCAGGGCTCGGAGTTTCCCTGTGTTATAATCCCCATTCATACCACCCATTATCCTCTCCTGCAGAGAAATCTAATTTATACAGCGGTGACGCGCGGTAAAAATCTCGTTATCCTGGTGGGATCGAAAAAGGCAATAAACATTGCCATCCGGAACGCCAGGGTAGTACAGCGAAACACGATGCTCAAAGAAAGACTCCGGGCCGGTGTTGACTCAATCCACTAGTGTCAAAAGATCCCCAAATCCTTTACTACCACAATGTAGCTGGAAAGTATTCAGGCTATAATCAAAAGAATCTTTCTGCTCCTGAACTTGGCGTTCAAGTGAAAAAAATATCAAAATTTATAGTTTGGATGTTTTTTCTTGTTGATAAATCATTTTAAACATGATAGGACTCCGCTAATCATTTATGAATGATCATTCAATCATAAAAAACTGTTAAACCAGCACTGCTGGATGGGCAGGGATGAACATACAAACTTTATTAACCCCAAAAAAGAAGGCGATTGTTCAGAAGTGGATTGATCAGGTGCTGGACTCATACGCGTCGCCTGAATTTTTCAAGAAACAGAAAGATCGCTTTGCAAACCCCATCGGATTTACCATTTCCGAGGGCCTGCAGAATCTCTTTTCAATTCTGATTGAAGAAAGAGAGCTTGGAGAAGCTGCCAAGCCTCTTGAAGATCTCATTAAACTCCGTGCTGTACAGGACTTTTCGCCATCTCAAGCCGTTATCTTTGTCTATCTTCTCAAAAATATTATACGGGAAGAACTGGACAGGGATTTGAAAAGTGATGAGGTGATGAAGACATTGGCGGTTCTGGATTCCAGAATTGATAAAATTGCGCTCATGGCCTTTGATTCATATATGGACTGCCGTGAGCGTCTGCATCAGATAAGAGTAAATGAAGTATTAAGCGGCAGGTCTGCATTGACCGATGGCACCAAGTGTGTTTCGGCGATGCTTAAAAAAAATCAAACAGAGTCGGCAGAAAACAATCAAACCAACAGATTAATCTGAAGCGAGGTAACGATAAATGAAGCACGCAATCCTTGCAGTTATTGCCCTGATATTAATACCATGGCTGGGTTCTCTGGTAGGTCTGGACTATTTGTTCGGGGTGGTGTTCCCTTATTTGGCCTTTGCAATATTCCTTGGAGGCTTCATCTACAAGGTAATCAACTGGGCCAAATCTCCGGTACCCTTCCGGATCCCCACGACCAGCGGTCAGGAAAAGTCGCTGGACTGGATCAAACAGGATAAATATGACTGTCCGGCCACCACAGGCCAGGTGGTCGTCATGATGCTCCTGGAGATTTTCGCCTTCCGCTCATTGTTCAAAAACACCAGGGCCAGCATCCATGACGGGCCGAAGCTGGTGCATGAATCCAGCAAATGGCTCTGGCTGTTCGGCCTGGCTTTCCATTACTGCTTCCTGCTCATTGTCCTCCGGCATCTGCGTCTGTTTCTCAATCCTGTGCCGGGATTTATCGGAACCCTTGAGTTTTTCGACGGCCTTTTTCAGGTCGGAGTACCGGTACTGTACCAGACAGACCTTATATTTGTCGGTGCCGTAACCTTCCTGTTCCTCCGCAGGGTGGTAATTCCGCAGGTGCGCTACATCTCCTTTGCCGCCGACTACTTTCCCCTGTTCCTGATTTTTGCCATTGCAGTGACAGGTATCCTGATGCGCTACTTTATCCGGGTGGATATCGTGAACATCAAGCAGCTGACCGTTGGACTTGCGACCTTTTCGCCAACTATTGCAGGTGATATAGGCTCCATCTTCTACATTCATATCTTCCTGGTCAGCATCCTTTTGGCCTACTTCCCGTTCAGCAAGCTGATGCATCTTGGCGGCATTTTCCTCAGCCCCACAAGGAACTTGGCAAATACCAGCCGTATGGTACGCCATGTCAATCCCTGGAATCCGGATATAAAACCGCATACCTATGCAGATTATGAAGATGAGTTCAGGCAGTTCATGGCTGACGCTGACATACCGTTAGAGATTGAACCAGAACCTGAACCCGAACCCGAACCTGCGGCCGAAGAAGCTCCAGCCGAAACTCCAGCTGAGAAGGAATAAAGACTATGGCAGACACAAAAGTAGATCAAATGAGTGTTAATGTCGTCAAAGAACCGTCTATGATGACCGGGGCCATTCCCCGTAAGAACTGGATGGACATGCCGGTAACATTCAAACCCGGTAATTACTGCTATCCTGCCAAGAAAAGCATTGTCGAATATCTGGATAGCAAGCTGCCCGGACTGTTCGGTGTTCCTCGGGAATGGACGGTTGAAAGTGACGACTGGCAGCTCCCTGAGAACTGGGTTGAAATTATTCTCCAGGGTATGCGTGAGAGGTTAGACAAGTTCCGCTCCTTTAAGGTTTTCATGGACATCTGTGTGCGCTGCGGTGCCTGTGCAGACAAGTGTCACTTCTTTTTAGGTACGGGTGATCCGAAAAATATGCCTGTGCTTAGAGCCGAACTTTTAAGGTCAGTTTACCGGGGCAATTTCACCAAGGCCGGCCAGATATTAGGTTCCATTGCCCGAGGCCGCGAAATGAACTTCGAGGTCCTGAAAGAATGGTTCATGTACTTTTACCAATGTACTGAATGCCGTCGCTGCTCTGTATTCTGCCCCTATGGTATTGATACAGCGGAAATCACCATGATGGCCCGTGAGCTGCTGCACCTGGTAGGTGTCGGCACCAACTGGATCCTGGAACCGGCATCGAACTCGAACCGGACAGGAAACCATCTTGGCCTCCAGCCGCATACCTTTAAACAGAACGCCGAGTTCCTTCTGGACGATATTGAGGAAGTAACAGGGCTGAAATTGAACAGTCTGACATTTAACCGCAAGGGTGCTGAAGTACTCTTTATCATCCCTTCAGCTGATGTTTTTGCCGATCCGGGCATTTTTACCTTCATGGGCTATCTGCTTATTTTTGACCATATCGGCCTGGACTACACGATCAGCACATACTCGTCCGAAGGGGGCAACTTCGGCTCCTTCACCAATAACGAGCTGATGAAGAAGCTGAACGCCAAGATGTATGCCGAAGCGGAAAGACTTGGCGTCAAGTGGATACTTGGCGGTGAATGCGGTCATATGTGGCGTGTTGTGCACCAGTACATGGAGACCATGAACGGACCGCCGGATAACCTTGAAGTGCCGAAATCACCGATCACCGGCACGGTCTTTGAAAATGCCGCTGCAACCAAGATGGTACACATCTCTGAGTTCACCGCTGACCTTATCAAGAACAACAAGCTGAAGATTGATAAGAGCAGAAACGATCACCGCATAGTAACCTTCCACGATTCCTGCAATCCTTCGAGGGGCATGGGCATGCTGGATGAACCGCGGTATATTCTGGAGAATGTCTGCAACAACTTTTATGATATGCCGGAAAACACCATCCGGGAGCAGACGTTCTGCTGCGGCAGTGGTACCGGTTTGAATACCGGCGAGATCATGGATCTGAGGATGCGGGGAGGACTGCCCAGGGCCAATGCCGTCAAATATGTGAAAGAAAAGCATGATGTCAATATGCTTTCCTGTGTATGTGCCATTGACAGGGCAACGCTTCTGGCTCTGATGGAATACTGGAATCCCGATGTTGGGGTTTGCGGTGTTTCAGAACTGGTAGGCAACGCCCTGATCATGGATGGAGAGATAGAAAGGACCCAGGACCTTCGTTTTGAAGAACTGGTCAATGTCGGTGGATCAGATGAAGCGGGTGAATCCGGAAACAATGAGGAGGGTGCATAATGTACGATGGAAAGTATATCATTCCAGGGCTCATAATTTTTGTGGCCTTGATGACATTCCCAATATGGAAAAACATGGGGAATGCCGGCCCCGTTCCGAAGCCCGAGAAACCAAAAGGGGTAACAAAGTGTGTTGAGTCAGCCCAGTTTATGCGCACTTCGCATATGAAGGTGCTTGATGACTGGCGCGATGAAGCCCTGCGCGAAGGCGATAGAGCACCAATTAAGGTCGATGGTGTAAAATACGATAAAAGTTTAATGCTTGGCTGCATGAAGTGTCATACTGAGAAGAAGAAATTCTGTGACGAGTGTCATGTGTATACTTCCGTTAAACCGTATTGCTGGGATTGCCATTTCCTGACTAAGGAGACGTTCTAATGGATAAAAAAAGAAGACAATTTTTAAAGATTGCCGGATTGTCAACCATTGCAGGACTTGGGGCGCCTGCGGCTTTCAACCTCCTGCTGAGGGGACAATCTTCTCCGATCTCATCATATGCATCATCCGGTGGCGGAGCTGAAACATCCCACGGGCCTGCACCGACAGGCGTTCGACTGGGAATGGTCATTGACCAGAAGGTTTTTGATGCCAACAAGGGGCTGGCTCAGAAGTGCATCAATGTCTGCCACACTATTCACAATGTTCCCAACTTCGGCAATAAAAAGGATGAGATAAAGTGGATATTTCAGGTGCCGTATGAAAAGGCGTTTGCTGCAAAAAGCCATTATCTCAGGAACGAGCACCTGCACAGCTCCAGTTTTCTCGTATTATGCAACCACTGCGACAATCCGCCTTGTGTCAGGGCCTGTCCCACCAAGGCTACGTTTAAAAGAAAAGACGGTATTGTTGCCATGGATTATCACCGCTGCATAGGCTGCCGTTTCTGCATGGCTGCCTGTCCCTACGGCATGAGAAGCTTTAACTGGCGCGATCCGCGGCCTTTCATTGATAAAGCGACCTATAACAAGGAATTCCCGACCCGTATGCGCGGTGTCGTTGAAAAATGCAACTTCTGTGTCGAGCGGCTGGCAAAAGGACTTAAGCCTGCCTGTGTAGAGGCATGCGGTCATACAGGCGCCATGACCTTTGGTGACCTGAATGATCCTCATTCCGAGGTCCGAAAGAAACTGGCTGATAACTATACCATTCAGCGGAAGCCGTCTCTCGGTACCTTGCCGTCGTTGTTTTACATCATTTAACTGAATGGAAGTAAACTGGGATTGAAAGGATAAAACCTCCTGAATAATACTAGGAAAAAGAGATTTTTGAATTTGCGGAGGCATCATGTTTGAAAAAGCGCTTACAGGAAGTAACAGATACTGGGGATGGATAGCAGTACTGCTGGCCTTTATGGCTGCAGGAGCTTTAAGCTATGTGCAGCAGTACAACTACGGTCTAGGTTTGACCGGCATGAGCCGGGATGTATCCTGGGGTGTCTATATTGCCCAGTTTACATTTCTGGTCGGTGTTGCGGCGTCGGGTGTCATGGTTGTTCTGCCCTATTACCTGCATAACTATAAGACATTCGGCAAGATCACCATTCTGGGTGAATTCCTGGCCGTTGCCGCAGTGTCCATGTGTCTGCTGTTTATCCTGGCAGACCTTGGACAGCCGATCCGGGCCCTGAATGTTCTTCTGCACCCCACACCCAATTCTATTCTTTTCTGGGATATGATCGTCTTGAATGTCTATCTTTTCCTCAATATATTTGTCGGCTGGGTGGTCCTTACTTCAGAGAAAAAGGAAGTACCGCCGCCAAAGTGGATCAAGCCTTTTATCTATATCTCCATACCCTGGGCCATCAGTATCCATACGGTAACAGCATTTCTGTACGCCGGTCTTCCGGGCCGCCATTTCTGGCTTACCGCCATCCTGGCACCCCGCTTTCTGGCGTCGGCCTTTTCCGGCGGTCCCGCCCTTCTGATCCTGCTCTGCCTGATCATCAAACGGGTGACAAATTTCGATGCCGGCAAGGAGGCCATCCAGAAGCTGGTAACAATTGTGGCCTACGCTGCAATTATTAATGTGTTTTTTGTCCTGCTTGAGTTCTTCACCGCCTATTACAGCAACATCCCCGGCCATATGCATACGTTGGATTACCTTTTCTTCGGCCTGCACGGACATGGTCAGCTGGTACCCTGGATGCGTGTTTCTGTGGTCTTCGGCATAATAGCAATTGTCATGCTGCTGGTAAAGGCGACAAGGGAAAGGGAGGACACCCTGGCAATCGCCTGCGTAATGCTCTTTATCTCCCTCTGGATCGACAAGGGAATCGGACTGGTCATCGGCTGTTTTGTCCCGAATCCGCTTGAGGAGATTACGGCTTATCAC
>JAFDCR010000077.1 GCA_019312685.1 Deltaproteobacteria bacterium
AATAAATTAGATATCCCCGGCGAGAAGGAATTAACCGGTAAAGGTGTATCTTACTGTGCAACCTGTGACGGCCCTTTTTTCAGGGATCAGGAAGTTCTTGTGGTTGGTGGGGGGGATACAGCCATCCAGGAGGCCGATTTTTTAACAAAATTTGCCAGTAAAGTCACCGTTATTCACAGGCGCGATAAATTGAGAGCGACAACAGTACTTCAGGAAAAGGCCTTTGCCAATAAACGGATTGAATTCATCTGGAATTCCAGCCTGGTTGCCATTCAAGGGGAAAAAGAAGTTGAGCGGGTGAGGCTGCGTAATAATAATGGTGAGGAAAGTGAAATTGCCGCCAGCGGCGTATTCATCCTAATAGGTACAATACCTAACAACGAAATGCTTCCTCTGGAGCAATTGGGTGTTGATGAGACGGGTTTTTTAATAACAGACAACGAGATGCGCACCAGTGTGCCGGGAGTTATGGCAGCGGGTGATATCCGGAGCAAGAGGGTGCGTCAGATAATTAATGCTGCCGGTGAAGGCGCAGTTGCGGCTATTTCTGCTGAACTCTATCTAAATGAATAGGAATAAAGGATTATGAAGACTCTTTTAGTGAAGCACAAGCACTTACTTATATGTCTGTTGGGACTACTTTTACTTTTTGCAGTAACGGGGTGCTCCAAGGGCAAAAACAGTCTCCTTGCATCACTCGGTTTTTCTGCTAAAACACTTGGCTCTGCTGAAAGCCTTGCCATGAAGGGATTGGATCATTTTGAACATGGCAAATACTACAAGGCCCTCAAGTCTTTTGAAACGCTGTTGAGCAGCTATCCCTTCAGTGATTACAGCCTGCTTGCTGAACTCAAAACCGCAGACAGCAACTATTATTTGAAAAATTACGAAGAGGCCGTGCTGCAGTATTTGGATTTCGAGGAACACCATCCAACCAATGAGGCAATTCCGTATGTTATGTTCCAAATAGGCATGTGTTATTATGAACAGATAGATACTATTGATCGTGATGTTGCAAATGCAGTTAATGCTATCAATGCTTTTTCAAAACTGCTTCGGGCTTTTCCCGATTCACCATACCAGGATGAGACAGAGACCAGGATAAAGGCGGCCACGAATTTCCTGGCCTATCATGAATATTTCGTGGCAAGCTTCTATGAGAGAACGGGGGCCTATGAGGAGGCGGAAGCCCGACTTGAATATCTCCTGAAGCAGTATCCGGAATCAGTTGTTGCTCCTACAGCTGAAATGCTGCTGTCTGATATAAGGAACGGTAACCCGCCAGGCAGGAATATGTTCGGCTGGCTGCCCAAAAAACATCCGGACTGGGAAAAACTTACACCCCAGGAGTCAGAGTCAGAATCAGAGTCAGAGGAATAATTACTTAGTCCATATTTCCTGTCCGCTTAATAGAATATCGCGGACATAAAAAAACCGCATTGGCAAGTTATATCCATGCGGTTTTTTTATTGTTTCAGAATATTGGCAATATTAATGAATTTCAAAGACACTTTCGCTGACGCTGCTCATTTTATCAAGTGATACCTCCATTGCCCTGACAGGACAGACCGTTACGCATAAACCGCAGCCGCTGCATTTTTCAGGATCAAAAACAACGGCCATTTCTGGACGCACAAGCGCAAGTGCTCCTGTCGGGCAAATGCCGGTACAGGCACCGCACTGGAAACACCTTTCGTCATCACGGTGAATGGTTGTGGCAACACTTTCCGATTTAACATCCAAACCTTTGAGATATCTGAGGCCTTTCTTGATGTTTTCCTTGTGGCCGCGCAGTTCAAGTATCATTACCCCTTCATGCTGGGGAAGAATTGTCGCCTTCAGGATATTAAATTCCACGTCAAACTGTTTGACTAGCTGACAGATTATAGGCTGGTCTACAATATCTTTGGGGAATTTCAGTATGTAAATTCTGGTATACACAATAATAGCCTCACTAGTTGTTTTATTTCTAAGAATGAGTTTATGGCAGTTTTTTTTTCAGTTTTTCCAGCAGGTTCTCTAAAGGTGCATTTGTATCTATAATAATAAGTTCAGATGATGTAAGTTCGTCCGGAAATTCAAACCTTTTTTTCTGCTGCAGGTATATTCCCCAGCGGCCGTCGGAAACAGCAGAGGGATCCTTTTGCCGTTTTTCCATTCGCTCTCTCATTTCAGGTTCGGGGCACCGGCAAAGAACGAAATATAACTGACAATTTAAGTTTTTGGCAAGATCCCTTAGAATCTGCCGGTCCGAGGTATACTGATACGAAGCATCAAGTATTACCGATTTCCCCTCCTTTAGCATGGATTCAGTGTTATCACGCAGGGCTTTATAGGTTTTAGAAGTAAATTCCTTGGTGTAGATACCGGAATCAACCGTTTCCCGCCGACTTTCAACCGGACTAATACCGGCAAGTTTTTTCCTTACCCAGTCGGAATTATAATATTGTATATGTTTATATCGGGCCCAGGCCTGGGCAAGAGTGCTCTTACCTGTAGCGATCATGCCGAAAAAAACATAGAGAACCGGGGTGCAATTCTTTTCGTGAATGTTATGCGGCATAACTTTCTGCTAGCTGAAAGTATTTTTGGGCCATATCGAGACATTGCTGTTTGGCGGTAATGTCAACCTCAGGGGCGTTGGCAGTAAAAAGATTTATTTTACCGCGGACATAAGCCCTGTAGCACTTATAAAAGATGAGGATTTTTTCCAAGGTATTGTCACTCGATTTCAGGATAAAACGGCTGACAAACCGGTCAGACAGGTTATTGAGACCGTGAAAATCAAGGTCCATGGCAAGAAAGGCAATATCGCTTGCTACATCGCAGTAGCGGAAACGTTTGTTGAATTCAATGCAGTCAAAAATATAAACCCTGTCTGCCAGACATATATTGGCCGAATAGAGATCACCGTGGCAATCCCTAATGCGGCCGGCTGCAATCCTTTCGGCAAAGAGGTCTTCCTGTTGGAGAAATTTTTCGGAAAAGTTTTTTATCCGGTCAAACTGGTTTCTGCTCAATGAGGCAGTATCGATAAGCGCTTCTGTCTGGGAGAAGTTTTCAAAGATGTTCACACCAACTGCTTCCGGCCTGCCGAATTCCTGGATTTCAGCCCCGCCATCAGCTTTGGCGTAGAAGGGAACCAGAACATCACAGATTGCGTCGATCATTTCAGGAGTCAGGCTGCCGGCTTTGATGATTCGGGTCATCATTCGTTCTTCGGGCAT
>JAFDCR010000078.1 GCA_019312685.1 Deltaproteobacteria bacterium
ACCTGAGCCAAGGCCTCGTCCATTGGGATAACACTGAAGCCGTAACGGCAGATTCCGCTCAAATCTCCAAGGGCCTGCTTGAAAGCCTGTCCGAGGCATATTCCGAGATCTTCGACCGTATGGTGATCATCAACCTCAACATCGCCTTCCCCCTTTACCTCTAAATCAAAAAAACCATGCACTCCGAAAAGTGTCAACATATGGTCCAGAAAAGAAACGCCCGAATCAACGGATGTATTCCCCTGACCATCAAGCTTGAGAGTAAGCATGATGTTGGTTTCTTTTGTCTGCCGGTGTACAGTCCCGACTCTTGAAATATCTCCCATGAATTTGCTCCGGTAAGTTTAACAGTCTTCGTGATTTACAGGGTGTCCTATCTTGATGAAATTATCATTAAAATACGGATTATTAATACCTATACAATTTGTATTGTTAGAGGGCAATAGCTATATAAGATTTTACCCCAAAAAAATACCACCGGATGAACTTGAGTGTATAAGTAACCGGTAGCTGGCAGGCATAGTTTTTTGTTGACAACATGTGGGTGACCCGTTATATTCCCTGGCTTTCCAGTCGGTTTGCGCGAGCGGGAATAACTCAGTGGTAGAGTGCAACCTTGCCAAGGTTGAAGTCGCGAGTTCGAATCTCGTTTCCCGCTCCATTATTTTGCAGCTCATTATTATACTGGATGGTTCGACAACTGTCGGGCCTTTTTTTATTGACAGATTAAAGATATCACTATATACATTTACGGTTTACTTCCGGGACATGTTTCGGATCTCGATCCGGAGCAGAATTCCAGTATTATAAAGGTTGGGTTATCGCCTTTTTAAATTTTTTATTAGACGTTTGTAGGGGATTATATCATGAGTACCTATCATACTCCGGTGAAGGAGATTGAAAGGAAATGGTTTGTTGTGGATGCTGAAAATAAGGTGCTTGGCCGTCTGGCATCCGAAATTGCAGTACGTTTGCGCGGTAAACACAAACCTAACTACTCCACACATTTAGATGTTGGAGATTTTATAGTTGTTGTTAATGCTGAAAAGGTAAAGCTGACCGGCAAAAAGCTTGATGATAAAATTTATTACCGCCACAGCGGTTATATTGGGGGCCTCAAAGAAAGAAGTGCCAAGGAAATGCTTGAAAAGAAACCGACTGAACTTCTCAGGTCGGCGGTTAAAGGCATGCTGAGTAAAAACAGTTTAGGGCGCAGACAGTTGAAGAAACTCAAGATCTACACTGGTGGCGAGCATCCTCATGCTGCGCAGCAACCTGAAAAACTTGATATATAAGTATGTACTAAAGATTGACGGAGAGAATAACGAATGGCAGACAACAGATATTATGCGACCGGTAAGAGAAAAACTGCTGTAGCCAGAGTATGGATTAAGCCGGGAGCAGGCAATATCCAGGTAAACAACCGCAAGGCGGATGAATACTTTGGTGGAGGCTTTTTGCTGCATAAGATTGAAAAGCCCTTTAAGACGACTGAAACGGAATCACAATATGATGTTATGGCTACCTTGAAAGGGGGCGGCAAAAATGCACAGGCGGAAGCTCTGCGCCATGGTATATCCAAGGCACTCCTGGAAGTGAATCCGGAATTCAGGCTGACATTGAAGAAAACCGGCCTTCTGACCCGTGATCCGAGAGCCAAGGAAAGAAAGAAGTACGGCCAGAAAGGGGCCAGGGCTAAATTCCAGTTCTCCAAACGTTAATTATCAATTTACGTTTTCACGTTTCCCGGAATTTATAAAACAGGGGAAGGCAACCGCAATTTTGTCTTCCCCTGTTTTTTTTTGTTTATAATATTTGATATGTTTAACAAGATTGTTTTATAAATTTATTGTTCATTTCTTTGTTTGCCCAAAGAAAAAAAAAAAAAAAGGGCAGCCGATCACTTGGCCACCCTTCGGCTGACTTCCCTCCGCTGCTCAAATCTGCCGGGAGTTTAAAAACTCGCTTCGCTCAAACAGTTTAAACTCCTTTTTCGGCAGATTTTCCGCTGCGCGGCAGCGTGATATGGCAGTTTAAATACTACAAAAATGAAACTCTAATAGCTTAATGGTTTGGAACATTTATATAAGGAATCCTATAAATGTTTCTCAATAACTCAGGAGGTAAAAATGATAAATGTAGGTATTGTCGGGGCATCCGGATATACCGGTGTTGAACTGGCCCGACTGCTGTGCAACTGCCCTGACGTTAAACTCACCGTGGCCACCTCCCGGCAGTATAAAGGAAAAAAGCTTGCAGAGGTTTACCCGAATCTTGCCGGTCTGGTCGACATCGTCTGTGAGGACCTGAAGACAGATGAACTGGTTGGCCGGGCTGATTTGTTTTTTACTGCAGTACCACACCAGACTGCCATGGCAATCGTGCCCGATCTTCTCAAGGCCGGTAAAAAGGTTGTTGATCTTTCTGCTGACTTCAGATTGCATGATGCAGAGGTATACGAGAAGTGGTACCAGAAGCATACGGCACAGGAATTTCTGGCTGAAGCGGTTTACGGATTACCTGAATTGCACAGGGAAAAAATAGCCGATACACAGCTGGTTGCTAATCCAGGTTGTTATCCTACCAGTGTTATTCTGGGTCTTGCCCCACTGCTGCAGAACGGAGCAATAGAAAATGAATCGATTATCGTGGATTCCAAGTCCGGTACCTCCGGGGCTGGACGGGCAGCTCAGACAGGAACTCTTTTCTGCGAAGTGACCGAGGGTTTTAAGGCATACAAGGTTGCTGCGCACAGGCACACTCCTGAGATGGAGCAGGAAATCAGCAAGCTCTGCCAGAAACAGGTTGTCATTTCATTTACGCCGCATTTACTGCCAATGTCGAGGGGTATTCTTAGTACGATCTATGCGGAATTAAGCAAGCCCTTTTCTGATTCAGAGGTACACGGGTTATATAAGGATTTCTATGGGGACGAACATTTTGTCCGGCTTTGTGAGCCGGGCAGTTTTCCGGCAACACAGTTTGTCCGGGGATCGAACTACTGTGATATAGGCTTTAAGGTAGATGATCGTACCGGCAGGATCGTGATTCTGTCGGCGATTGATAACCTTGTAAAAGGGGCGGCCGGGCAGGCGGTACAGAATATGAATATAATGTGCAATCTGCCTGAAACCTCCGGCCTGCTTACGGTGCCCTTGTTTCCGTGAATGCAAAACGGAACATAAAATTGCTGCTGGCCTTCGATGGTACCGGATACGAGGGGTGGCAGAAGCAGAAGTCTGGAAAGACTATTCAGGGCGTCATTGAGGACAGGCTTTCTGTCATGACGGGTGAGCAGCCCTGTATTTACGGGGCGGGCAGAACAGATGCCGGCGTGCATGCCTTGGGCATGGTGGCAAATTTCCACACGGATGCGAAAATTCCCTGTCAAGGTTTTATGAGGGGGTTAAACAGTATGCTGCCTGATGATATCAGGGTGTTGGAGGCGTGTGAGGTTCAATCGGATTTCCATGCCAGACGCAATGCTAAAGCCAAATCTTACAGGTATAATTTTAGCAGCGGACCTGTACAGTTCCCCACTGAACGGCTTTACTCGGTTCATATTTCAAAAGATCTTGATATCGAGGCCATGAAAAACGGTCTTGGGTGTCTGGTTGGTACGTATGATTACACAAGCTTTGAGGGGGCCGGGTCCAGGGAGCCGGAAGTGACAGGAAAAGGTGCGGTCCGGACCATTTTTGAAGCCTCTTTACATGCAGTTGGAACCGATGGCAACCATAGAATTATAATTAAAGGTGACGGCTTTTTACGTCATATGGTAAGAAATATTGTCGGGACTGTTTTTGAAATAGGTAAAGGAAAACTGTCACCCATTGATATTATTGCAATACTTGCTGCAAAAGACAGGTCGGCAGCCGGGCCGACTGCGCCAGCGAGAGGATTGTTTTTAAAAGAAGTTTTTTATTCTTAAAAGCTAATAATATATTTGGTACGTCATCATAAATATCCAGCAGATTGAAACTGTGTTTTAAGAATTTTACAGAAGGAATGTTGAAATGGCACCCTATGCGGAACTCAATAAATCTGAATTGGAAGCCCTAAAAGAAAAATTACTTGTTCGTTATGCAACCTTTCAGGAGAAAAAGTTAACATTGGATATGACCCGGGGCAAGCCCAGCCCTGAGCAGCTTGATCTTGCCATGGAAATGCTGTCAGGTGAAATAAGCGGTGAGTATTTGACTCAGAATGGGGTGGATTGTCGCAACTACGGCGGCCTTGACGGTATTGCTGAGGCAAAGAAACTCTTCGCCGAATATATGGAGGTTGCTGAAGATGAGATAATTGTGGGCGACAGCGCCAGCCTGAAAATGATGCACGATACCATAATGGGGGCCATGGTTTACGGCATGGTAAACAGTGACCGGCCGTGGGGTCAACTTCCAAAGGTTAAATTTCTCTGCCCCAGTCCGGGATATGACCGTCATTTTGCAGTCTGTCAGTATCTCGGCATTGAAATGATCACTATAGCCATGGATGAAAACGGTCCGGACATGGACAGTGTTGAAAAGCTGGTGGCAAAAGACGATGCAGTCAAAGGCATGTGGTGTGTGCCCAAATACAGCAATCCCACCGGCTGTACCTATTCGGATGAGGTAATAGACCGGCTTGCTTCAATGAAAACTAAGGCGAAGGATTTTACCATACTCTGTGACAATGCCTATGCGGTTCATCATTTATCAGACACCCATGATCCGCTCAAGAACCTGCTCACTGCCTGCAAGGATGCCGGGAATCCGGAAAGGGTTTTTCTCTACGGTTCAACATCCAAGATAAGTTTTGCCGGCAGCGGCGTTGCCATGATGGCCGGCAGCAGAAAAAATATTGAATTTATCCTGAGTAAGATGCAGTTCCAGACCATCGGGCCCAACAAAATGAATCAGCTCAGCCATGTGCTTTTCTTCAAAGATGTTAAAGGGATAGAATATCACATGAAAAAACATGCCGCAATTTTAAAGCCCAAGTTTGATGCA
>JAFDCR010000079.1 GCA_019312685.1 Deltaproteobacteria bacterium
CTCGGCGGACCATGCTGCTTTAATATCCTCTCTCCCTTGGGGTAATACTCCATGGTGATATTATTGACCATTTCCCCAAGAGATTCGCGTGAAAGCCGGTTAAACGGCAATACATTCTGAAAAAAATCGATAACCTCTTCCTTAAGCATACAGGACGGCTCCAAGACAAAATAATCCGGAATTAACAGCCAACCGGGAAAAAACAACCATATCTTACCCCCAAATTAATGATGCCAATAATCTTTTTTTTCAGCAAGGGTTAACTCCCTGAATCTTTATAAATTATACTGGATTAATCTTGCCGTAAACATCCGGCATACTTATTTTGAATCATCATTTAAAATACCCCTTGATAAAGTGATTTCAAGGGGTATACTGAAATGTTATGCAATATTTTATCAATGTTATTGTTTGAATATTATATATTTTAAGTTCAGATTCTGAACTGTGTTATAATTATACCGGGTGGATGCGATGCAAAAAAACTTTGACATGTTAACGCCGGAACGCTGCTGTCTCATGATTGTTGACCCGCAGGATCGACTTATGGCTGCAATTTTTGAGGCTGAAAGGGTTGTCCGCAATGCCAGCCTGCTTATCCATTGTGCCAAGACACTTGATATTCCCATTCTGGCAACAACTCAATATAAAAAAGGACTCGGACCTTATGTGCCTGAACTGGAGGAACTTGTATCAGATGTTCCGCGCATCGATAAAATCGAGTTCAATTGCTTTGCCAACCCTGATGTAACTGAAATGCAGAACTCGCTGCCCAAGTCAATTGATACAGTTATTCTGACCGGAGCCGAGGCTCATATCTGCATTTTCCAGACTGCCATGGGCGCACTCAAATCAGGCTACCAGCCTTGGATTGCAGCCGATGCGGTTTCCTCCCGGGAAAAAAGAAATGCCGAACTTGCCTTAAGCAGAATGCAGGCGCTGGGGATGACTGTTGGCCCTACGGAAATGGCCATTTATGAGTTACTGCACAAGGCGGGAAGCCCGGCTTTCAAGGCTATGCTGCCCCATCTCAAATAAAAATTATTAACCAACATACATCTAAAAATATTCTGGTAATTATTATGACTGGCAATGAAATTCGTGAGAAATTTCTCACATACTTCAAGAAAAACAACCATGCAATCATAGAAGACTCTTCCCTTATTCCTCAGGATGATCCGACCCTGCTGTTCACCAATGCAGGCATGGTGCAGTTCAAACAGGTTTTTATGGGTGAAGAGAAAAGAGAGTATACAAAAGCGGCAACCTGCCAGCGATGCGTTCGGGCCGGAGGCAAGCATAACGACTTGGAAAACGTCGGTCATACAGCACGCCATCACACATTTTTTGAAATGCTCGGAAATTTTTCATTTTGCGACTATTTTAAAGAAGATGCCATTCAAATGGCCTGGGAATTTCTGACCGTTGATCTGGCACTGCCAAAAGAAAAACTCTGGATTTCCGTATTTGAAAATGACGATGAAGCCTTTTCAATGTGGGAAAAAATTGAAGATCTGCCCAAAGGAAGAATAGTCCGGCTCGGGGAGAAGGACAATTTCTGGGCCATGGGCGACACCGGACCATGCGGGCCCTGTTCCGAGATTCATATTGACCAGGGTCCAGAGGTCGGCTGCGGCAGACCGGACTGCAAAATGGGCTGTGACTGCGACCGTTTTCTTGAGTTGTGGAATCTGGTCTTCATGCAGTTTTATCGTGATGAATCTGGCACGATGACACCTCTGCCGAAGCCAAGTATCGATACAGGTATGGGACTTGAAAGGATTGCGGCCGTGGTCCAGGGCAAGTTGACAAATTATGATTCCGATCTGTTCACTCCCATAATCAACAAGATTTCATCTCTGAGTTCCAAACCCTATGGCGCTGACAAACGGACTGATACTGCAATGAAAGTTATTGCGGACCACTGCAGGGCTACCGCCTTTCTGGTTGCCGACGGCATGCTGCCGTCAAACGAAGGCCGGGGGTACGTCCTTCGCCGGATTATGAGAAGAGCGGTTCGTTTTGGCCGTACTCTCGGTCTTGAACGTCCGTTTTTAGCAGATGTTACCGCCGAAGTCATAAAAACCATGCAGGGCGCATATCCGCACCTTGCTGAGGCTTCAGAACTTCTGGCAAAAGTGGCTCTCAACGAAGAGGAACGGTTCCGTGAAACCCTTGACAACGGCCTGTCCATGCTCACCATTGAAATAAATAGACTGCAAAAAGAAAAAGGAAATACTGTGCCCGGTGACTTCATCTTCAAACTGTATGACACCTATGGTTTTCCCTTGGATATCGTCAGGGATGTCGCCCTTGAAAACAGTATGGAGATTGATGAACCCGGTTTTAACCTGGCCATGGAAGAGCAACGCTCTCAATCAAAAAAATCCTGGAAGGGAGGTACTTTGGCCGCAATGTCCACCGGGGTTAAAAAACTGGTTGCCGAAGGCCATAAAACAGTTTTTGCCGGCTATAAAACCCACCGGACTAACTCAGTCGTCAAGGGGCTATTGAATCACGCCGGAGAATCGGTCAGCAAGGCTGTCCAGGGAGAGCCCGTCTCAGTCTTCTGCCCTGAAACGCCCTTCTATGCTGAAGCCGGCGGCCAGATTGGCGACCAGGGAGAAATCATAGGTCCGAACGGTAAGGCTGAAGTTCTGGACACGGTTATTGTGGCTGACGGCATTGTCCTGCATGAGGCAACAGTGTTCGAGGGCTCTTTTGCACTTGATGATCGGGTTGAACTCAAAGTTATGGAAGGCAGGCGTCAGAGGATTGCCTGCAATCATACAGCCACCCATATCCTGCATGCGGCCATGAAGACAGTGCTCGGCGAGCATGTCAAGCAGTCCGGCTCACTGGTAACACCTGAAAGGCTGCGCTTTGACTTCACCCACTTCTCGCCGATAACCCATGAGGAGCTAAGAAGCATCGAAAAGCTCGCCAATGAAGAGATCAGGGCAAACACCCCTCTCAATACTGAAATGCTCGAGCGCGATGAAGCGATCAAATCAGGTGCCGTAGCACTTTTCGGGGAAAAATACGGCAACAAGGTACGGGTTGTGTCCATAGGCAACTTCAGCAAGGAGCTCTGCGGCGGGACCCATGTCCGGGCCACAGGAGAGATTGGCCTTTTGAAAATAACCGCGGAATCAAGTATCGCTGCAGGAGTGAGGCGCATTGAAGCTGTTACCGGCCCGGAAGCCATTAATATCTTCCAGGCCCAGGAAATGCAGTTGACTGAACTTGCCAACATTCTGAAGGTTCCGGCTGACAACCTCGGCAAAAAAGTCGAGAAGCTTTTGATTACCCAAAAAGACCTTGAAAAAGAAGTAAGCCGCTTAACAGCAAAGTTAAGCCTGAGCGACATAGATGGAATCATCAGCAATGCAAAAACGGTTGGGAATTCCAAAGTGGTGGTTTCCCGGGTTGTTCTGGATTCACCCAAAACGCTGCGGGAGATGGGAGACAGGATCCGGGACAAGCTGGGCAGCGGTATTGTTGTGCTCGGAGGTGAATACCAGGGAAAAGCAGCCCTGCTTGCAATGGTCACCAAGGACCTTACTGACATTTACAAGGCCGGCGATATTATCAAGAAAGTTTCTGCACTTGTCGGCGGCAGCGGTGGAGGACGCCCTGATATGGCCCAAGCGGGAGGGCCATATCCTGACAAACTGGATGAAGCATTGGAAGCCGTACCTGTAATAATTGGAAGTTAATTCACTCTGCTGTTTACTTAACAGAAAAAAATAAATGCTGTCTCCGCTCCCTGCGGAGCAGTATTTTTTAATTAAAAAATGAAAAATAAAAATCTATAAATTTATTTTCGCAAAACAAAACTTATTCATATATGTGTAATGTTTCTCCAGATCCTTTTAATTATCTCTTCCCTCCATCACTCAAAACCGCGTCACCGCCTGTTAACTCTACTTCCACATAACAAAGCAAATATAAATACCTTTAAAAATGACGGGCTTGGCAAATACACCAAATCACAAAAAATGGTACCCTGATTTTTTCCCTCTGACAAAAAAATCTCTCATAAATTATTAATAAATTATTAATAAAAAAGTTGACAGTCCCTTCAGTATACATTAGATAAGCTGATAAATTTATGAACGAGCATTCATTCATAATGTCATAAAATACCAATTGGCAAGTACTTAATTAAGTAAGGAGCCCTTTGAAATGATTACGATCGACATCACCGTCCTCATCCAGATCATAAACATTCTGATCCTCATCGTTGTTATGAACACAGTGCTTTACAAGCCTGTACGCACGATCCTGGCCAAGAGAAAAGAGAAACTTTCCGAGCTTGCCAATGCCATCGAAAATTTCAAAAAAAATGCAGAACTCAGAAAAGAAGAGATAAACCGCAAGCTCAACGAGGCCAGAACCATGGCCAAAGATGAAATCGACAAGGCCAGGGGTGCCGCCCAGGCATCCACTTCAGAAACTCTGGCACAGGTCCGTCAGGAGGCCATGGCCAACAAGAATGAACAACTGAACGAAATCCAAAAACAATTTACCGGTGCCCAGCAGCAGCTGTCAGGCCAGATAGAAAGCTTCGCCTCGGAAATGGCTGCGAAAATTTTGGGGAGGTCCATCTGAAAATGAAACTTAATGGTAAATGTTCGAAAATTATCAGTATTACTATCACCTTTTTAATAATAATGGCAATTGCCGCTTTTGCTTATGCTTCAGGCGGTGGTGAAGGCGCGCATGGTGGCGGAAGTTTATCAACTGCAAAACTGAAGGACCTGCTCTGGAGGGTTTTGAACTTTACCATATTACTGGTGGTTCTGGTAAAGGTTCTGACAAAACCCATAGCAAACGGTCTCCGGGCCAGGCAGCAGTCAATCAAGGAGCAGTTTGCCGACCTCGAAGAAAGAAAAGCTGAAGCCGACAGCACCTATCAGACCTATGAGAAAAAACTGGAATCAATAGACCAGGAAATTAAGGATATAATCCAATCTGCCGTTGCCCAGGGAGAGGCTGAAAAAGAACGCATTATCGAAGAGGCAAAAAGAGCGGCAGAAGACATCAAAAGACAGGCTGAAATGGCAATTCAGCAGGAAATGGCTGAAGCAAAGCTTAAATTGCGTGAGGAAGTAGCCAATCAGGCTGTTGTAATGGCTGAGGAACTGATCAGGAAAAACCTGCAGGAAGCTGATCAGGTAAAATTAATTGAAGATTATCTTGCAAAGGTTGGGACAGTCCAGTGAGACAGACGATACTAGCGAAAAGATATGCCAAGGCCCTCTTTGCTGTCGGCCAGGAGGAAGGGAAAAACGAATCATTCAGGGAAACGCTAGGCGTTCTCGGTGATTTACTGGAGAATTATCCCGAGGTCATGGATGCACTTACAAATCTCTTATATCCTTTGGAGGTAAGGGAAAAAGTAATGGCGCATTTAATCAGTGAACTGAAGACAGATCAGTTCATGGCCAATTTCCTCAATCTTGTTGTCCAGAAAAAACGTGCAGACATATTACCTGAAGTAGCCACTGTATTTCAGGTTCTGGTTGACGCTGATCAAAATATAAGCCGCGGTACGGTTATCTCTGCAACGGAAATATCAGGGGAACTGCAGGCAAAGGTGCAGTCCACCCTTGAAAATATTACAGGCAAAAAGGTGATTCTCACATCCGAGACCGATCCGTCGATCATTGGCGGCATTGTTGCCAAGGTCGGTGATCTTGTTATGGATGGGAGTATCAAAACACAACTTGCGGGTTTGAATGAATCCATAAAGGGGAGTGAATAGGCAAAATGCAGATCAAAGCCGAAGAAATCAGTCAAATTATCAAGGGACAGATCAAGGAATATGAAACTAA
>JAFDCR010000080.1 GCA_019312685.1 Deltaproteobacteria bacterium
AAGAAAGAGTTATGTCAGCACTGGGCTTTGAAACCGCTTCAAACTGTTGACTGCTGGCAATTGTTGGATATAGTAAGAAAAGTGCAGTATAAAAAAGAAAAATACGGTAGGAGTTACGGTCCATTAATTTTCTCCAGTAAAATTTTTGCTGCCATGTTTTTCTCGGTGCCGATAAAAACTGATGTTACTAAATTGTATTAGGAAGCACTGAAAAACTTGCACCAATAACAGCCCTAAACATTTAAGGATATCAAACAATTAATATTATTATCCAAAACTGCCTAAATTTAAAGGAAAAACTGTGAAAAGAGTTTTACTGATCTGCATAGGTCTGATTTTTTTTGCAACAGAGGTCATTGCCCAGGAAAATATGCGTTCTGTGCAGATGAATCCTGTCATTCCTGCTTTGTCCTGGAAAGGGGCCCGTCTGAAAAACCTGCCTGCCAATGCAGTAATATCAATAGAGATATCAACTGATAATGATCTACAGCTCTTTTTATTGAATGAAACCAATTATGGTAATTTTCCCCTTGTTGAAGCCCCGCTTTTCCAGGGAGATGTTATAAGCAGGCTTTCCTTTACGGTTCAGATACCGTCTACCGGGAATTACTATCTCCTTCTCGATAACAGAAAAAATATAGAAGCCACCAATGTTTCTTTGAAGGTTGCTGCCGGGCGTGGTGGTTCGGACCTCCCGGGTGATATAGATGATGCAAGCTCAGACAGTGAAGTGTCAGGGGTTAATTTATCTAAAATCAATAAAGAACTGGGCAAAATTTTTATTTTCGAGCCCTTCCCGGTTACAGTCAACAAATGCGGCAGTGAAAATGCTTACAGCAGTGAAGATAGGGTCATTCTCTGCCAAGAATATATAGTCAAGGTTCAGAAGGCCCTAAATGATAAAGAGAAAACCTCGCAGGTGCTCCTCTTTGTTGTTTTTCATGAAATAGGTCACGTGCTTCTGAATCAATGGCATTATCCCTTTTATGATAATGAAAGTATTGCGGATGAATTTGCTACTGTTTTGCTTGTAATGGTAGGGGAAAAGAAACAACTCCGTGCAACGGCAGAATACTTTGCCTCAAAAACCACAGGAACAGAACTGCTGGGAAAGGCTTTTAAGGATGACCGGCATCCCTTATCCATTCAGCGGGCCCGTAATATTGTAAAATGGGTGAATGACCTGGAAAGATTGGAGCGCTGGCAGACTGTTTTTATCCCTCACCTGCAGACCAGGGTCCTGAAGCGCTGGCAGGAGGAAGGCAAAATTGATTCACTTCTGCCTTATATTGAACAGGAACTGGACCGGCGTGAAAATTGAGCCTGCCTGAGAGTAGAGCTTAATATGACTATGAGGTGATTAATCCAACTATTCACCGGTCCCTGAAAAGGCAAGAATATCATCCAGGGATTCATCGAAATGCATTAAATCGCGCCGGGCAATGAAATTTCTTTTTTCAACCTGTATCTGGATATAGCTGGCGAGGAGGTTGACGAGCCATTGACTGGCCGGATACGATAAATAGGCCAGTTTTTTTGGTATAGGGCGCAGATACGGAGCGAGATAAGACTGGAAAATTTCATCATCCAGTGAGGCAAGCAGCTCATAACTGCCGGGATCGCCCTGCCGGCCGCAACGCCCAAAGAGCTGCCTGTCAATGCGTCGGGCTGTGTGGCGCTCCGTGGACATGACATGCAGCCCTCCGAGTTTGTCCACACCTTTCCCCAGGATAATGTCTGTGCCTCTACCGGCCATATTGGTTGCAACGGTAATTTGTCCTTGCTGGCCGGCCTCGGAAATAATCTCGGCTTCATTTTTGTCCTGCTGGGCGTTCAGAACGCGATGGGGCAGACCTGCTTCATCGAGCAGCTTGCTAAGGTGTTCCGATGTAGCCACTGATCTTGTGCCCACAAGAATGGGCCTGCCTTCACCGTTTATCCGCTTTATTTTTTTCAGCACCGCCTGCCACTTCGTCTCCGCATCCGGGAAAAGGTGCGGTCGGCGCTGCCGTCTTATTACCGGAAGATTGGTCGGTATTTTAACAACATTCAAGCGGTAAACTGACCGCAATTCATCCTGGACTTCCCTGGCCGTTCCTGTCATGCCGGCCAACAGGCGATATCGTCGGAAGAAACGCTGGTAGCTGATCCGGGCCAGGGTTTCTTTCTGGCTGGTGATCTCGCACTCCTCTTTCACCTCGATAAGCTGATGCAGACCCCGCTCCCAGGACCTGTCCGCCATTGTCCTGCCGGTGAATTCATCAATTATCTCGACTTTTCCGTCCCGGACCAGGTAATCTCTGTCTTTTTCAAAAAGGTAGCAGGCAAAAAGGGCCTGGCGGATTATCTCTTCCCGCCTGTTCTGGCCGGTCCAGAACCTGCCGGTCGATTTTGTTATATCAGCCAGCCTTTCTTTCCCTTTTTTGGTAAGTTCACAGTTTTTCTGCGAGTGGTTGACAGTGAAGTCGCTGCCGGACTCAAGCTGCATGGCAAAATCATACGCCTGCTTATATATTTTTGCTTCATAGGCATTATCGCCCATTCCTGAAATAATAAGCGGGGTACGTGCTTCATCGATAAGGATGCTGTCGGCCTCGTCAACAATAGCAAAATAGAGGCCATGCAGGCAAAGTTTGTCTGCCGGGTCTCTGCCGTTGAGCCGCTCAAGGTTCCTTTGTCCCCGGGATGGTTTTTGACCGAGCTGGATCCTGTCTTTTAAATAATCAAAGACTATCTCCTTG
>JAFDCR010000081.1 GCA_019312685.1 Deltaproteobacteria bacterium
ATTCCTTACCGGGAATGCATAGATACATGCCAAACGCTGGTTATCCAGAGACAAGGGCAGCAGTAGCAGAGCGGCTTTCGCTAGAGACTGGCGTCAAATTCACTATGAACGAGATTGTCATGACCTGTGGCGCAGCCGGGGGACTTAATGTAACCCTGAAGGCCTTGCTTGATCCCGGAGATGAGGTCATTATTCTGGCCCCGTTCTTTGTGGAGTATAATTTTTATATCGATAATCATGGAGGAGTAAGCAAGGTGGTTCCCACGGATGATTCCTTTGATATTGACCTGGGGGCAATTGAAGCGGCTCTCAATGAAAAAACCAAGGCCATCATTATCAACAGCCCTAATAATCCCACGGGCCAGATCTATTCACAGGAGTCCCTGGCGGAACTGGGAAAATTGCTGACTGTAACCTCAGAGAAATATTCCAGCACCATTTTTCTTATTGCTGATGAGCCCTACCGCAAGATAGTATTCAATGACAGTGATGTGCCGAGCATCATGCAGGCCTATCAAAACAGTATTGTTATTTCGTCGTATTCAAAGGATCTGTCCCTTTCCGGGGAACGGATCGGTTATATCGCCGTGCATCCCGGAATTGCTGAAAAGGAGCCTCTTGTCGGTGCTCTCATCCTGGCAAACCGCATTTTGGGATTTGTCAATGCCCCGGCCCTGATGCAGCGCGTGGTGGCGGAACTGCAGGGGGCGTCAGTAGATAATTCCATCTATACAAGGCGGCGAGAGATGTTCTGCAAAGTTCTTGCAGATGCAGGTTATGAGTTCCTGCCGCCCAAGGGGGCTTTCTATATCTTCCCGAAATCCCCCCTTGAGGATGATGCTGAGTTTGTCGGCAGGCTCCAGGAGCAGAAAATCCTTGCCGTGCCTGGAAAGGGCTTCGGCACGCCCGGTTATTTCAGGCTCGCCTTTTGTGTTGAGGACTCGGTAATTGAACGTTCGGCTGCAGCTTTCAGGAAAGCCATGGAGAGTGTGAAACGATAGAAAAATTTTAATGATAGATCCTGATTCCGTTGAGGCAAATAACCAAAATATGCTTATAGATAAAAAGGGATTGTGATTGGAGGGACGTAAAAAGAGCTATCTGTTCCTACTAATTAGGTCAGCGGGTAGCGTGAGATTTTTTTAAACAAAAAATCTATTTATATATGTTCATTTCTTTACTTGCATAAAGAAACGAACCAGAAAGTGCAGCCGTTCACTTGGCCTTCGGCTTCCCTCCGCTGCTCGCAAAATGCAGACGCCTTGGAAAGTCGCTTGCGCTCCGCTGAGTCGTTATTCTGCATTTTGTTCCGCTCCTCGGCTGCGTGAAATGGCAGAAAAACTGAAAAATTATTTTATTCTGATTTTCCGGATGTCTGTCTACTCAGTGTCTGTCAGAATGTCTGATAAACTCGCAAAGTTCACAGGCCATTTCATCTATCAGCTTTTCGTCTTCACCTTCCAACATGACCCTGATAACCGGTTCGGTGCCTGACGGGCGTACGAGAATTCGCCCTTTAGCGCCGAGTTTTTTCTCCATCTCAGCAATCTTTTCTGAATATCCGGGGATCTGTTCCGGAATTATCCTTTTAACGGTCCGGACATTTTGCAGCACCTGGGGGAATGGTTCCATGATCCGGGTCATTTCTGAAAGAGGTCTCTGCTTTTTCTCCATGGCAATAAGGAGCTGCAGTGCTCCAAGTATGCCGTCGCCCGTAGTGTTGTGTTTGAGAAATATGAGATGGCCTGACTGTTCTCCACCGAAGTTATATTTACTGCGCCGCATTTCTTCCACAACATAACGATCGCCGACCTGGGTGCGCACAAGTTTGCCTCCCATTCGCTGCAGGGCAATATCCAGCCCCATGTTGCTCATCACGGTTGCGACCAGGGTATTTTTCTCCAATTTTTGCCGTTCAAGCATCTCTTCAGCACAAATCGCCATGATCCGATCGCCGTCAACGATATTTCCCTTCTCATCGGCAACAATAAGGCGGTCGCCGTCACCATCAAGCGCAATGCCCAGATCCGCTCCTTCCTTACGGACCAGGTCGGCCATAATTTCCGGGTGAAGAGCACCGCATTCATGGTTGATATTTTTGCCGTCCGGCTGCACGCCTATTCTGGTTACTTTTGCTCCCAGCTCTTCAAAAACATGGGGCGCCACGCCGTATGTCGCTCCATGGGCACAGTCAAGTACGATGTGGATCCCGTCCAGGGTGTAACGCCTGGGAAAGGTATTTTTCAGAAAAACTATATAGCGGCCCTTTGCATCATCAATCCGGAACGCCTTGCCAACCTCTTCGGCAACCGGTCTCAGGGTGTCCATTTTTTTTGAAAATATCAGGTCTTCAATAACCGCTTCATCAGCATCCGGGAGTTTAAAGCCGTCTTTTGAGAAAATCTTTATGCCGTTATCCTGAAATGGATTGTGCGAGGCGGAAATCACCACTCCCGCATCAGCCCGCATGCCTGTTGTTATAAAGGCAATACCTGGAGTCGGCAGTGGCCCCACCAGAAGAACATTAACACCCATGGAGCAGATACCTGACGCCAGGGCATTTTCAATCATGTAGCCTGACAGACGGGTATCCTTGCCGATAACTATCCGTGGATTATGCTCCTCGCTTGATACCTGTTTCTTTACCAGGAAGGCGATAGCCCTGCCTATCTGCATGGCAATCTCAGTGGTCATGGGATAGGTGTTGGCCACCCCTCTCACCCCGTCAGTCCCGAAAAGTTTTCTCATGGTTTGATTTTCAATTTTTTTGTTTCAGTTATTTCCAGGACCACTGTTTCCGGTTTGATTCCAAGGATTTTCATCTGCGGCGGTCCATTGAGAATCACCTTATGATTTGAACTGCCGGGTTGCAGGGTTTCAGGCTTGATGCTGGCCTGCAAGATATTTTTCAGGTTATTCGGCTGCAAACTCATACCTTGGGGAATTTCGGCAGTAATGCTCACTGTGGGTGGACGCAACCGGTAAATTACCTCACCCTGTTTCCCGGTATCATGTTCAAAGCCGATCGGAATATCCGCCAGTTCCACCTTTTTTCTCAGTTCAGTAACATTTAACCGGACAGCAATGACCGGTTCGCCGATGAGGTCTGATATTTCAGGCTTCAGGGCCAGGGGAACCTGTTTCACTTCAGACCGGTTAAGGCGGTTTATATCAACGGGACTTGTACTTAAATCCTCTTCCTGGTCGAGAATTGACTGCGGACCGCTTATTTCCAGGGTCGGCGGTTCGACTTTCACCGTGTCAAGCCTGTAATCACTATGGATCTTTCCGACAAGAATCGGTTTGATAGGCAGATTTTTATGAATCAGCCTATCTAGTCTCAGGGTAAGGGTGGGCGGTTGCACCCGCAGAATATTTAAGCCTCGAGGCAATGAAATGGAATCAGGGTCATTATGGATGACAATAGTACCTGGAACTGCCTTGGAAAGATCGATTGATCTGCTGATATGCTGTTCGGTCATTCCGCGGATGAGACTGCGCTGCCCGCTGACCGTGACCTCGATCTGCTTCCTGAACTGATTTGAAATAACGAGATCACGCGGCAGGTTCACGATTTCAACCGGCAGGGTGACATTCATATCAACCTTATCTTCTCCAACCACGAAATACCAGAGAAAAAGGGCGAAGAACAGAGAAATCAGCTTCAGAACCCAGTTTTTGGGTCTCCGGAAAGAGGAGATTTTATCAATTATTTGCCGAACCAGTTTTTCCATAATTGCGGATGAGATTCCCGTGGTATAAATATTTCTTCAAGTTTATTCAGTAATACTGTTTCATCTGAGAGAGTCGTAATGGAACCGTGCTGCACCAGTGAAATTTCCTGGGTTTCCTCTGAAACTACTACAATTACCGCGTCGGTTTCCTCGGAAAGACCAATGGCGGCTCGGTGCCTGGTACCATAACGTTTGTTGATATAAGGGTTTTTGGTTAAAGGCAGAAGGCAACCGGCGGTCTGTATGCGGTTGTCATGGATGATAACCCCTCCGTCATGCAGAGGTGAGGAAGGCAGAAAAAGGCTGACCAGCAGTTCCGTGGTGAGGTTTGCGTCAAGCTTGTGTCCCGATTCAATATAATCCCTTAACCCGGTTTCCCTTTCAATGACTATGAGGCCGCCGATCCTGCGCTTTGAGAGGTAACGTGCTGCGGCTACTACAACCTGTATGGTGTTCTGCAGGGCATCGTCATAGGTTTTATAGAAAGGGGTTTTGCCGACCTGGGTAAGAGCCCGCCTGATATCCCCCTGAAAGACTATGATAATGATAAGAAATATGGAGCTCAGAAGGGTGCGGAGCAGCCAGTAGAGTGTCAGCAGTTCAAGTTCCCTGGCTCCGAAATAGATGACGAAAAGAACGGCTATACCGATCAGCATCTGTGAGGCCCGGGTTCCTCGGATGAGAAGAATGGCGCGGTAGATGATGTACGATACAAGCAGAATGTCAACTATATCCTGCCATCGTAAATATTGTATTACATCACCCATAGTTTACTGGAATGCTTTTTGCACGGGTATCGGGTTTAAATGGAGAAATATCATTGTAAAGACTAAATTGTTTAAAAAGCAGGTATCATTGCTAATTAAAACAACTTATTAGTAAATTTTACAAGGGAAGAAATCATTTTTTTGAAATAATGTTTCATATTACAATAAATTTTAAGGGAAATGGGTTCCGAACTGGAATTTTCTGTTTAAGGAAATGAACAATCCATAGCTCTTGACAATACATTGGGAGGAATAAAAATCATGCTTTATGATCTGGTACGTGGAACAAGAAGTTTCAGGCGCTTCAAAGAAGACGAACCTGTGGATATTGAGATACTGAGGAAACTTGTTGATCTGGCCCGTTTAGGCGGCTCGGCCAGAAATGTGCAGCCGCTGAAATATATGTTGATCAATGCTCCGGAAGTCAACGCCCAGATATTTCCTCATCTCGGCTGGGCCGGCTACCTGAAAGACTGGGTCGGTCCGGAAAAAGGCGAACGTCCCGCAGCGTATATAATTTGCCTGCTTGATTCCCGTTTGTGCAGTGAGGCAGAGTGTGATCTTGGCATTGCAACCCAGAATCTTCTGCTCGGAGCCGTTGAAAAAGGCTTGGGCGGCTGCCGTATTGCCTCTTTTTCACCGGCATTGCGTAACGTGTTGAAAATTGATGACGAGCTGAAGATTCTCCTGGTTATCGCCCTCGGCAGGCCGGTGGAAACCGTTGTTCTTGATGAACTGGAGTATGGGGGGGATATAAAATACTGGCGGGATGGGGACAGGGTGCATCACGTGCCGAAGAGGTCTTTGCAAGAGGTTGTTGTTCGCGAAATAGTTGATATGTAATTTTAGAGTATAAACATATCCTACTTCTTTTATCTGCATACGAGACTGCTGATGACTGACAGCGTGCCCCAAAAAAGAAGTAGCAAGAAAAGGGCACCCCGTTGTCCCGACCCTTCGGGCACACTTGCGCTTCTCGCTTTTGCCGGGACGCTGAAAACTCAACGCCTCCGGCGGTTCAAACAGGCGGAGTCTTTGCTTGCCTCCAGCGTCTTTTTCCGTCAAAAGTTGTCGGCAAATATATTACTGTCGACAATTGACAGTGATGCTCAGCGGGACAGAATGGGGTTCTCAAAAATCAACACTATTATTTTATAACCTATTAATTATATAAAGATTTGAGCGATTGTTTTTATTCCCCCCAGAGTGCTTCGGCAAGACCAGAAGTCCTTTTGATCCGCCGTTTAACCGCTGAAACAAAAATTTCCTTCCTGCCCCAGATCTCTATCGATTCCCTGGCCCTGGTGATACCGGTGTAGATCAATTCCCTGGTCAGGACAGGCGAGTCCTGGTCCGGGAGAATGAGAAGCACTTTGGCAAATTCCGATCCCTGGCTTTTATGGACTGTCATGGCAAAAACCGTTTCATGGGGGGGAAGCAGGGGCAGGGCAATATCCCTTACGGCCCCGGTTTCTTCCTTGAAGAAGGCCCGCAAAGATTTTTTCCTGTCCGGATCGGGCAGGATGATTCCGACATCACCGTTGAACAACTGCAGGTTATAATCGTTTTGCGTCACCATCACAGGCTGTCCTGCTGAGAAATGCATTGCAGGCACAGGATGATTGTACTTTTCTCCGTATGAATGAGGAGTTTTCCCTGTCTTAAGCTGATGTGCCAGAACCCGGTTTATTCTTTGCACCCCATAAGGTCCTCTGCGAAGCCCGCAGAGGATCCGGAAATCGTCCAGGGCTCCAAAGCAGTTCTCAGGATCATGAGTTCGCTGCATCAAAGCATACCGCTTAAATCCGTCCCAGTTCTGCAGTTTGTCAGCCAGTGCCGC
>JAFDCR010000082.1 GCA_019312685.1 Deltaproteobacteria bacterium
CTTCAAAATCCTCAAATTCAACAGAAAAAGAAATAGTGTCGTAATTTCACGGCGCGCCATTCTCGAAAAGGAACGGGAGAAAATGCGCGATACAATGCGTACTTCCCTGCAAGAAGGAATGGTTGTGAAAGGTACGGTTACCAATATAACTGATTATGGGCTTTTCATTGATCTCGGCGGCATGGACGGTCTCTGCCATATTACTGACCTGTCATGGGGCAGGGTGTCCCATCCGGCGAAACTGTATAAGGTTGGGGATGAAATCGATGTAAAGATCCTTAAATATGACCAGGAATCCGACCGCGTCTCCCTGGGAATCAAACAACTCAGGCCTGATCCGTGGGCTACGGTTACAGAGCGTTATCCCATAGGTTCCAAGACTGTCGGCAAGGTTGTCTCCATTACCGACTACGGAGTTTTTGTTGAACTCGAAGAAGGTGTTGAGGGTCTGATCCATATCTCTGAAATGACCTGGTCCAAAAAACCGAGGCATCCCTCCAAGCTGGTTGCTGCCGGAGACGAAGTTGAGGTTATGGTGCTCAATATTGAAACGGAGACCAAGCGTATCTCCCTTGGCATGAAACAGCTGCACCCAAATCCCTGGGATCTGGTCAGCGAAAATTACCCGGTCGGCTCCATTATTGAAGGAAAGATTAAGAATATCACTGATTTCGGCATATTCATAGGTATTGAAGAAGGCATTGACGGTCTTATTCATGTTTCCGACCTGTCCTGGACTGAACGGATCAAGCACCCAACAGAAAAGTATTCCAAGGGTGACACCATTCAGGCTGTAGTTCTTAAGATTGACAGGGAAAATGAACGTTTTTCTCTTGGTATTAAACAGCTAGAGCCTGATCCCTGGCAGGCCGCCCTCAATAATTACCCCAGCAGTGCTATCGTTGAAGGTACAATCACCAACGTTACGGACTTCGGCATCTTTGTCCAGCTGGAAGAAGGGATTGAAGGACTTGTGCATGTCTCCGAGATCAGCAGGGAGAAAATTACCACTCCGGTTGGTATGTATAATGTGGGTGACACTCTGCAGGTAAAAGTGATCAACGTTTCCTCCAAAGACAGAAAGATCGGTCTTTCCATCAAGGCTCTTGATGAGACGAGCGAAGAAGATTCACTCCAGGATTACAAAAAGAAACAATCCTCCGGTCCTTCAACCATCGGTGACCTCATTAAAGAAGAAATGGAAAGCAAGGAGAGCTCAACAAAGGGGCCAGACGCTGTCGATGCTGCAGAGACTGATGCTGCCGGCGAACCTGAAGAGGCAAAGGCTGCTGACGAAGGAGGAACGGAGCCAGAAGCCGAAACCACTGATGCTGATGACGCTGCAGAAGCTGCTGCGGAGGATGCAGAAGAAGAAAAAGAATAGCGTACTGCCATTTTTACCTGGTCGTTTCGGATGCACTCCTGATGAGTTCATTTCGTCAAAAACATCCTATTCTTTTAGGACTATTCATATTGACAGGGATATTCTTTCTGTTTTTGGGAGGAATATCCCTGCTTATCTCATCTTTTATCTCAAATAGTTCCAAAGCTGATATATTTACCAAAAAAGAAGGGGTGGGGGTCGTCGAACTCAAGGGCTTGATCGTTTCATCAGAGCAGGTCCTTAAACACCTTACGGAATTTAGAAACGACGCCAATGTGAAATCTATAGTGCTGCGCATTGAAAGTCCTGGCGGAGCCGTAGGTGCGGCACAGGAAATCTACCAGGAAGTACTGCGGACTAACGAGGTTAAACCTGTTATTGCTTCCATGGGTTCCATGGGCGCATCGGGGGGTTACTATGCTGCGCTGGGTGCTGAAAACATTATTGCAAATCCCGGAACCATGACCGGCAGTATCGGTGTTATTGTAAAGTTTCCCAACCTAGAAGGCTTATTTGAAAAAATCGGCTACAAAAGTGAGGTGATAAAAAGCGGCCCTCTCAAAGATGTGGGGGCAAGCAACCGACCTTTGAGTGCTAAAGAACGCAAGCTCATGCAGGATCTGATCGATAACGTATACGGACAGTTTGTCCGGGATATAGCCGCGGCCAGAGAAATGGATGAAAATACCGTCAAGGGTCTGGCGGACGGCAGGATATATACCGGCGAACAGGCCCTTGCTGCCGGACTCATTGACCGCCTTGGGAATTTTACCGACGCCATAACCCTTGCCGCTGAAATGGGCGGACTTGCTGACGAAGATCCCAGGCTCATCTACCCCAGGGTTGAGCGAAAATTCTCCCTCCTGAATCTCTTGACCAGCGCCGAGCAATCACTTGTAGACAACTTCATCCCGCTTTATCCCATTCTCTCATTTGAGTGGACCGGGATACAATGACTCCTTCTGCCTGAAACACAGAAAGACATAACATACTAAAACTATTAACCTTAATATTGAACAAGGAAGAACATGCTAAAACGAGATTTGGTAGAAAAAACAGCTGACAGCCTTGATGGATACTTGAAAAAAGATATAAGCCAGGCTGTTGACATTATACTCGAGACCATGACTGAATCCCTTGACCAGGAGAACAGAGTTGAGATCAGGGGGTTTGGCAGCTTTTCGGTGCGTAAAAGAAAAGCGAGACAAACAAAGAATCCCAAAACCGGGAAAGTCATGGATATCCCACCCCGAAAGACTTTGCATTTCGCGATGAGCAAATCAGTGAAAGAGGCATTGATTGACAAAAAGTAACTGCTTTATAACCTCTTTTTTGGATAGATATGAAATAGGCCCGGTTTTACTATAGATAGAACTGGCTGATATCACCTTTACCCTGCCTGAGAATTTCCGGTTCGTCTCCGGTAAATGAGACAATGGTAGAGGGATCGGGGAAAACTATGCCCCCGTCAATTACAAGATCGACCATATTCCCCAGCAGTTCATCAAACTCGTAAGCCTCTGAAAGGGGTTCATTTACATTTTCAAGAATGGCGCTGGTTGTAAGTATCGGGTTCCCTAATTCTTCAATAAGAGCCAGGCAGGTATTATTGTCCGGCACCCTGATGCCCACTGTTTTCTGCTTTGTTATCATTATTTTGGGCACTATTTTGGAAGCGGGAAGGACAAAGGTGAAAGGACCGGGCAGCGCTTTTCTCATTATGCGGTATGCTGAATTAGATACATGTCCGTAATCACTGACATTCTTCAGGCTTGAGCACATAAAGCTGAACGGTTTGTGCTTAGGCCGCTTTTTGATCTGGAATACCTTCTTAATGGCTTTCTGGTTGAAAATATCACAACCAATCCCGTACACTGTATCTGTAGGATAACATATTACCGCCCCGCTTCTGAGTTTCTCAGCAATCTGGCGTATATGGCGCTGTTGCGGGTTATCTGGATTAATAGAAATTAACATGGGTTCTCGGGCAAAATTATTATCTTCAAGTAAAACAACACTACTTTAGCATAAATACTTTTAATTTTACGCCAAGCAGAATAATCAAATAAGATCAACAACTTATTAAAATAATGTCTGTCCGCATCTGCTTCACGGTGCGGACCAATGTAAACTATTCAGTATGTCGAATCAATGACAATTGCTAACAATATTGCTGCAGGCATAGACCTGGGCTCAAATACTTTCAGACTCCTCATTGCTGATTACTCAAAGGGCAATATACAAATTCTTGTAAAAAAACTGGCTTCAGTGCGCTTGGGACGCGGTCTGGAGAAAAACCGGACGCTGCAAAAACAGGCGATGGATAAAGGATTTGAAGTGCTTAACTTGTTCAGACAGGATCTGGATCATTACCAGCCGAAAAGCATGAGGATCTGCGGAACTGAAGCATTGCGGCGGGCGAGCAACAGCCCGGAGTTTATTCACAAGGCAAAAGAAATTCTGCAAAGTGATATCGATATTATAAGCGGCGAAGAAGAGGCACACCTAAGCCTCTCCGGCGCCTTATCCGGATGTGGCGATTTCTCCGGCAACATTCTTCTTATTGATGTAGGAGGCGGTTCCACGGAAATCATACTTTCTGACACCACAAACGGTGAAACAAGGACTGAAAGTATCGATCTCGGTGTTGTCTGTCTGACAGAAAAATTTTTAACACCACCTGCCTACCAGATAGCGGCCATGGATGCTCTGCTGACAGAAAAAATCGGCTCATCCCTGGAAAATTTGCGGCTCGGTAAAGAAAATCCTGCACTATGCATATTAGGCTGCGGCGGTACTGCAACCAGCCTTGCTGCCCTTGCACTCAACCTCACTTCCTATGATGCATCCCTGGTTCACGGTCACATTCTGCATGATTACGGTTTGCAGCAGCTTTGGAAGAGGTTGGTTGAATTCTCTGCTGAAGAGCGCAATGAACTTCCATGTCTGGGTGAAGGCCGGGGAGAGATTCTGCCGGCAGGTTTGCGTATATATATGACGCTGTTGAAACTCCTGGGGCAGGATAGGGTCAGGGTCAGCGACACGGGCCTCCTTGAAGGTATTCTCCTCAGCGCAACTCCCGTTTTTTTCAAAAAGTTGCGTTTCTCAGAGAATTTTAACCATAAAACTTAGATAGTTGCGGGAAAAGTACTTTGCAATTAGCAAGGTATTTTTGTATAAGTGTTGCGTACCATCTGGAAAGAGATACTGCTACTGTTCATTTCATTTAAAACACTTCTATTTCAGTGGGATTCTGCCATAAACGACTAGGCAGTTAAGTGATTGTATTTTTGTCAGGGCGAGCTCACCGCCACCCGGCATTCTTATCATTTTTCAAGGAGAGTAAACATGCCTGACGATGTTATAGAACCAGCATATACCTTTGATGATCTTCTTCTTGTTCCGGCCCAATCCAGTGTGATTCCATCAGAGGTTGATATTACCACCCTGCTTACCAGCAATATCAAGCTCAATATCCCTCTGGTCAGTGCTGCAATGGATACGGTGACTGAATACCGGACAGCTATTATCATGGCCCGGGAAGGCGGCATCGGCATCATCCACAAAAATATGTCCATTAACGAACAGGCCAGACAGGTCGAAAAAGTAAAAAAGTCGGAATCCGGCATGATCATTGACCCGGTCACCGTAACTGAAGAGCAACAGGTTTCAGAGGTGCAGGCCATGATGGCCAGCTATAAAATATCCGGTGTCCCTGTTCTGCGGGGTGAAAAACTTGCAGGCATCGTCACCAACCGCGACCTCCGCTTTGTGACTGATCCCACCCTGAAGGTCAAGGATGTCATGACCAGCAAAAACCTTGTAACCGCCGAGGTGGGCATCACCCTGGAACAATCAAAGGCCCTGCTGCACGAACACCGGATCGAGAAGCTCCTGATTGTGGACAAGACCGGGAACCTCAAGGGATTGATCACCATCAAGGATATTGAAAAAATAAAAAAATATCCTAACTCAGCCAAGGATGACAAGGGGCGTCTTCTGGTCGGTGCCGCCCTGGGGGTTGGAACAGATTATATTGCCTATGCCGACAAGCTCATTAAGAATGGAGTGGATGTGGTGGTGCTCGACTCAGCCCACGGGCATTCCATAAATATTGTCAGAGCCGTGGAAAACCTGACAAAAACATATCCCGGCCTTGAGGTTGTTGCCGGCAATGTCGCAACGGCGGACGGCACCGAAGCACTTATCAAGGCAGGCGCAAGTGCAGTAAAAATAGGGGTCGGGCCGGGCTCCATCTGTACCACACGTATTGTTGCAGGTGTCGGGGTGCCGCAGTTGACGGCGATCAAGAACTGCGCAGAGGTTGCCAGAAAATATAACGTCCCCCTGATAGCTGACGGCGGCATTAAGTATTCAGGAGATATGACCAAGGCGATCGGCATAGGGGCGCATTCCATCATGATAGGCTCCCTCTTTGCCGGTGCCGAGGAAACCCCTGGCGAGACATTTCTCTACCAGGGCCGCGCTTATAAAGGGTACCGCGGTATGGGCTCCCTTGGGGCCATGCGCCAGGGCAGCGGTGACCGGTATTTCCAGGAAG
>JAFDCR010000083.1 GCA_019312685.1 Deltaproteobacteria bacterium
GAGAAAAAATGTTACTGTCAGCGAAGGAAAACTTTTGGCATCAACCTGGGTAGATTTATTCTTCCCTATCTTACTGCCGGCAGCCCGGTGGAAGCTCAGCACGGTATAGCTGATAATGGCCAGCACAAAAACAAACCCCATAAGCCGCGGAAAAGAACCATGCCAGGCAGCAACAAAAACCACAACTGTTGCCCCAAGGACAAAATAGAGTTCGCGGGAAACGGCTTTAAAGCGAACCGGCAGAGGAGTTATGACGGCGCAAATTCCAAGAATGAGACCGACATTGGCAATATTACTGCCAATGGCATTACCTGCCAGGATATCCGGATGCCCCTGGAAAAGGGCGATGAGACCGACAAAGAGTTCGGGCATCGAGGTGCCGAATGCCACTACGGTTAAACCAATGAGCAGAGAACTCATGCCGAGCCTTTTGGCCAGTTTTGCTGCCCCGGAAACCAGAAACTCCCCACCGGCAGTCAGCAGGACAAGGCCGCAGATCAATGCAGTCCAGGATAAGAGGATGGAAGGATAATTCGGTTCAAATTTCATTGGGCGAGACCGGTGAGGATTTTGCCCCTGTGAAGTTTAAAAGCCTTATCCACCAGCTTTTTCAAGTCTTTGCGTATATTGGGAAGAGTAGGCAGAGGGGGAATATCAACAAGTTCAGGGTCTATCGGCGGCGGCCCGGCGATACGCATTTTATCTTCAAAGGTGTCTGCAGCGCCGGCATCCGGCCTTATTCCCATGGTGTTTTCACTGGAGCAGGAGGATTCAATGGAACGGAGGAAGCCCATGATATTGCCGATATCGTTTTTCCGGTAGAACAACTTAATTTCCTCGTTGATCGTCTCTCTGCTTGTTTCTATCTCCTCAAGGTTGGCACGGTAGTGTTCAACATGTACCGTCAGCCTGTCGTAGGCATCAAATACGAGGTTCTTAAAACGGCCGCCCCGTGTAAGGCCTCTGATTCTAATGCCTCTGAAAACCTTCTTTCTGATTGTCTCCGACTCGGTAATATAAGGCTCGTAAAACAGTTTATCCTCCCAGCCGGTGAGCTTCATGAATTCCTGAATCAGGTTGTCATCCTGGAGCAGTATATATATACGGATTAACTCAAAGCTGATCCTTTTTTCGAGAATTGCGATCTGACATTTCATCTTTTCCACGAGATCAAGGTTGTCCTCCTCGATCATCTTGCGAAAACCGAAATATCGTTCGGCAATCTCCTTTTTTATTTCAATTGACATGAAATCTTCAAAACCGGGTTTCATGGGTAATGCGCTTGTCCTTGTACTAAGATTTTTTAAAATGAGGTTTTATTTTATAGAAAATACTATTTAATAGAATTGCAGATATAACTCCCGAAAGTCTTTAATCCGTTTTACAGTACACCAGTAGTTTTTTCCGGCAATATTTTTTTGCTACCGCACACTTAAACAGCCAGACATATCAAGACAATAGAGTCCGTATAAAGTAAGGGACGGGGGTGTTAACTGAAAGAGTGCTGATAGTTGAGAATTTAACTTGACACCTGAAGAGGATCGGTTCACTATCTTTGGATTATGACTTCCTCATTTGAGCAAAAGGATGCAGTCCAGCGGGTAAAAGATGCAGCCCAGATAGTCGATATTATCGGTGAATGCATATCTCTCAAACGGGCGGGGGCCAACATGAAGGGACTTTGTCCTTTTCATGCTGAGAAAACCCCCTCTTTTATGGTTAATCCGGCGCGGCAGTCATTTCACTGTTTCGGCTGTGGTGAGGGTGGAGATATTTTAAGCTTCATGATGAAGTACTACAACCTTACTTTTCCGGAAGCGCTCAAGCATCTGGCCCAGCGTTATCACATTACCCTGCCGGAAAAACAGTTTTCCTCTGAAGACAGAAAAAAGGCGGAAAAACGTCAGAAGCTTTTTGACGTCAATGAACGTGCGGCCCGGATGTACCATGAATATCTCCTCAACCGTTCCGAGGCGGCACAGGCACGCGAGTATCTGCATAAAAGAGAAATACCTTCTGAAATTATCAATAACTTCCAACTGGGATATGCGCCGGAAAGCTGGGATTTTTTGAGCAACAAGGTAGCAAAGTCCTCTATTACACTGGCTGAAGCTGAAGAGGCTGGTCTGCTTGTCAGAAAGAACAGCAGCCGCTTCTATGACCGGTTCAGAGACAGGATTCTGTTCCCGATTCATGAGCTTACAGGAAGGGTTGTGGGATTTGGCGGCAGGATCCTGTGTGAGGGGGAACCCAAGTATCTTAATTCCCCTGAGACACTCATTTTTGATAAGAGCCGAATGCTGTTCGGGCTTTACAAAAACAGGGATGCCATCCGGAAGGCCAGGAAGGCCGTTATTGTCGAGGGTAATTTTGACCTCCTGACCCTGGTCTCCCATGGGCTGGATAATGTAGTCGCCCCATTGGGGACAGCGCTGACCCAATCCCAGATACGGCTTTTAAAGGGATATGCCGATGAAGTCATCCTGCTGTTTGACGGAGATGAGGCGGGCATAAAAGCAGCTATGCGGGCAGTGCCCCTGTTTCTCGCCGAGCAGGTAACCGGCAGGGTTGCCCTGCTGCCGGCCATGCATGATCCGGATACCTATATAAGAGCGCATGGCAGGGAAAAGCTTGAGAAGTACCTTGACAGTGCCCTGCCGATTCTGGAATTTGCCTTTGAGCACCTCAAGGAAAAGCACGGCACAAGTATAACCGGGAAAGGGAAAATTCTCCAGGAGTTGGAGCCGCTGATCCAGGCATCTGGAAGCAGTCCGTTTCAGCAGTCGGTGCTTATTTCCGAATTCAGCAATAAGCTGGGACTTGACCCTGAACAGGTCATGCGGGGATTCAAGACAGCGGCAAGAAAACAGACACGGGCCGGCTCAATCCGGCCGGCGGCTAGACCTGAAGAGACCATGAAACCCGAGACACAGAAACAGCTTCCAAGGCAGCAGGCCCAGCTGTTGGAGTTTCTGATTTTCTATCCCCGTTTTTTCAGCCGTTTCCTTGAAGCAGGGATTGAGGAAATACTTGTTGAGAATCCAGCCAGAAACATCCTTGAGGTTTTGCATAAACTCTCGCAAGAGGAAGAGCTGACCGGCCCGGAACAGCTTATGGAATCCCTGGCCGAGGGGCCGGAGCGTTCATATATATCCCGCCTTCTTATTTCCTCCCCTTTTCTGGGCCAGGACGACCCGGAAGTCATTGAAAAGATGGCCGAAGAGATGCTTGTCTGGCTTGTCAGGTATAGATTCAAGAAGGAAATCAACCAGTTAAGCGAGGAGATAAGGTCGGCCCAGGAAAAAAAGAATTCGGAATTATTGGAAGAACTGCTGCACAGAAAAGCCGAACTGAACAAATATCTGGCATCAATGAATATCGGGGATAGTTAAAATGGCCGGTAAAAAACTATTATCCTGGCTTACTCTCCACCTCGTCCCGGGGCTGGGACCGGTAACCTGCAATAAGCTTGTCAATCATTTCGGCAGCCCTGAAAATGTATTAGCTGCCGGTCGGACTGATCTGGCTGCAGCAGTTCCCCTGCGGCAGGAGAGTCTGACAGCTTTGCGCGGTGAAGGAAGGCGGGAACTCGAGTTTCTGGCTGAAAAGGAAATTGAACAGGCAGAAAAAAATAATATTGCAATTATCCCCTGTGATGACCCGCATTATCCTCCTCTCCTGAAGAAAATTCATGATCCCCCCGTCATTCTTTATGTTAAAGGAATCCCCGAATCCCTTAACTGCACAGGCATGGGGATAGTGGGTTCGCGTGCTGCTACAAGTTATGGAAAAGATGTTGCCGGGCAGCTGGCCGACGGCCTGGCAACCCAGGGGTTTACCGTTATAAGCGGCATGGCCCTGGGCATAGATACGGCAGCGCATAAAGGCGCACTGGCAGCTGGAGGCAAAACGATAGCGGTCCTGGGATGCGGCCTGGATATTGTATACCCGCCAAGCAATCACGATTTATTCAAACAGATAAACGCTGCAGGGGCGGTGGTAAGTGAGTATCCCTTTGGTACTGAACCTGAATATTTCAGGTTCCCGGCCCGCAACAGGATCATCAGCGGCCTGTCGTTGGGGGTCGTAGTGGTGGAGGCTGCCACCCGTTCCGGGTCTTTGATTACAGCAAACCATGCCCTGGAGCAAGGGCGGGAGGTTTTTGCCGTTCCCGGCAGGATCGACTCGGTTAAAAGTGCCGGCACTCATTCTCTCCTGCAGCAGGGTGCAAAGCTCGTGCTTGGTATTAATGATATTATCGAGGAGTTCCCGGAAACAACATTTCGGCAGATAAGAGAGGTCTATGAAAAAAGGGAAAAAGCGGACAAGGTGGAACACCTGAGCCGGGAGGAGGCGCAACTTTACGGGTTCATTGAGGTTTATCCCCTCACCTTTGATGAGATCGTTCTTAACAGCGGCTTTTCAGCCCAGCAGACAAATGAACTGCTTTTGCTTCTGGAACTCAAGGGACTTGTCGAGCCGCTGCCGGGCAAATCCTACCAGAGAAATACCAGTCTATAATTCTTGGCATAAAAAAACCGGGTGCCGAATGCATTTACGCATCTTTTCGGAAACCCGGTCAAAATTCTTTGATGGGTGCGACCGCACCCGCCAAATCAGTTTCAGCCACTGCCTCCGGCAGGTTTTTTGGCTGGAGCCTCATCGGTCTCGCTTTTTTCCATTTCAGTGCCACCTGCACCGGATTTTTCAGCACCTCACCCCGTTGAGGCACAACCGGTCACAGAAAGTCCTGCCCCGGCAATCAGGCTGGCGATACTGAGGCCCGCCAACAGCATCTTCAACTCCTTTTTGTCCATATCAACCTCCTCTTTAAAGGTTAATTAAAGAACGCATGACCACTGGCATTTTAGATATATGAGAAAACATATCATAAAATATCTATTAATAACAAGCTATGAATTGATAAAACCTATAACCAACTTTCTGAGGCCGTTGCTTTACCGGCAATATGAAGACGGATCTGCAAATTCGCAATAAACTTGTAGTTGCGCCCAGCCTTTCATTTATGAGGGCAGTGAAGATTCACTCTGTAGAGTTACTTCATGAGATAGAAACCCAGGGTTCTGTCGCTGAAACCGGTCTCTTCGATGAATTCACAGCCGACATAGCTTCCCCTTACCGATTTGACAGCAACATCTTTTTCTATGATTTCAGGCGGTTCCTTATCAAGGGTAAATTTAACCCTGAAGGTGTCGCCAACCTCGAAACGCTTCTCACCTATAATTGTCAAGCCGAGCCCGCCAAGGGAGATGTTTGTTATCCTGCAGTTAATGGGTACTGTAGGAATGGAGCCGGCGTCGGACATGGGGAAACCGTCGTCGCCGGTGGAATAATATCCTCCGATAGAGACTTCTTTCCTGTAATGCTTTCTGAAATTGAGATTGACTCCATATGTCGTACCGCAGGGACAGTTGACCGTCATGAAATGTTTGCTGTCCATGAGGTTGTCAACCGGCATCTCCCGCACCAGCAGACAGGATGGGCAGCTGAGGGTCACCTTGTTGTCCTCTCTGACATTCAGATCCATAACAGGCATTTTCTCTTTTTCTGCAGCAGGTTTTTGCGGAGCCTTACGGGCTATTTTCTTAACTACCTCTCCCTTGCTGTTGAATTTGCAGGCATACATTGACGGATCATGATAGAAGGTGAACCAGGCATTTTCCCTGATGCCCATTACTTCATATTTCTCTTTAAGTTCAATGACCTCCAGGGGAAAGTTGTCATATGCCATAATCCACAGGGGATTGAAATGTACATGGGTGGGAAGCAAATCCCCGAGATGATATGCGATTATTTTTTCCGACTGGATCCTGACAATCTGGTGTCCCCGGGTGTGGCCGCCTGTATGCTGCACTTCAATACCCTCACAGACCTTAAAATCACCTTCGATGAGCTGCAGGTTGTCGGTATCTTTCAGTTTAGAGAAATTCTGTTCCCAGTAGGTGTGTGCCGATCTTTTATTGGGCTGCATCACATCTTCCCATTCAGGTTTCTGAATAATATGCCTGGCACTGGGAAATGTAAGCTCCTCTTCCCCTTTAGAATTAAACATGACTATGCCGCCCGCATGGTCGAAGTCGCAATGGGTCAAGATAACATAATCTATATCCCGTCTCTTCAGCCCGATTTTTTCCAGATTCTGGGGCAGGTTCCAGTCTTTTGTAACCCGGAAGATCTGTTTCTGTTTATCGGTGAGCTTGTTGCCGAGGCCGGTTTCAATAAGAACAATTGAATCCGGAGTTTTTATCAGAACCGGAAAGTTAAGGAGCTTGATATAATTCTCATCTATAGCTGAGGGATTGTCTTGGTCTACAGGATATTTTTTTTCCCAGAGTGTTTTGGGGACAACCCCGAACATGGTACCGCCGTCAAGCTCGAATTCTCCGCCGTTGAGCCAGTAAATCTCAAAATTGCCGAGTTTGTAACCTTTCATTTGCAGACACCTCTGACCTGAAGCTAGAAAAGTTTATCCGGGAAAAAGCATTTCCGTTACAGCAAAGTATGGCATCCGGAAAAATTAATTTCTTATGCATTGTTGTTATTCTAAAATTTTCCCAGGGCTGACCAGAGCACACCGGCGGCTATTGCAGAACCGATCACTCCGGCCACATTCGGCGCCATGGCGTGCATGAGGAGAAAATTATTCGGGTCTTCCTGCTGGCCGACCATCTGAACCACCCGGGCTGAATCAGGCACTGCTGAAACACCGGCTGCTCCGATAAGGGGATTTATTTTTTCCTTTAAAAAAAGATTCATGAACTTGGCAAACAAAACGCCGCCCGTGGTGGCAATAACAAATGAAAGGGCGCCAAGGCCGAAGATAAACAGAGACTTCGGGGTCAAGAATGTCTGGGCCTGGGTGCTGGCTCCAACGGTGAAACCCAGAAGTATGGTGACAATATCAATCAATGCATGCCGGGCTGAGGTTGCAAGCCGGTCCGTAACCGTGCTTTCCTTGAGAAGGTTTCCGAAAAAAAGCATGCCGAGAAGGGCAATGGAGCCGGGAGCGATCATGGCGCAGATCAGAAAGGCAACGACCGGAAAGATGATCTTTTCTTTTTTGGAAACCACCCGCGGCGGTTTCATTCGTATCTTTCTTTCCTTGTCTGTGGTGAACAGATACATAATCGGAGGCTGGATCACCGGCACCAGGGCCATATAGGAATAGGCGGCAATGGCGATTGGGCCGAGGAGTTCCGGCGCAAGCATGGACGAAAGAAATATCGCGGTGGGGCCGTCCGCGCCGCCGATTATGCCGATGGAGCCTGCCTGAGCCGGTGAAAATCCCAGATACAGAGAGCCCATGAAAGTCAGGAAGATGCCGATCTGGGCCGCTGCGCCAAGAAGAATGAGTTTGGGGTTTGAAAGCATTGTGGAAAAATCAGTCATCGCCCCGATGCCGAGAAAAATCAAGGGAGGATAAACACCCTTGGAAACCCCGAAATAAAGATAGTAGAGTACCGAACCTTGGTCATAGACTCCGAGGATCATTCCCTTGATAGGCGGTACGTTTCCGACAATTATACCCAGGCCGATGGGTATGAGTAGCAGTGGTTCATAATCCTTTACTACGGCAAGGTAAATAAAAATGATCCCGATAAGGATCATGGCCGCATTTCCTATTTCAAGATGCGCAAACCCGGTATTCTGCAGAAAACTTTCAAAACTCACAAGAGGTCTCCAGCAAGATTACTTAATAACAATCAACTCTTGCCCTTGGCTGACAATATCACCATCACGTACCAGAATATGCTTGACTTTGCCGTCCCTGGGAGCCGGCAATTTGTTCTCCAGTTTCATGGCTTCCATAATGAGCAGTTTCTGGCCGGCCTTAACCATGTCGCCCTCCCGCACCAGAATTGCCTTTATCTGCCCGGGCATTGGCGCAATGATGTTGTCTCCCGATGCTGCGGTTGTCTGGACAGAATTTGGAGCCTGCTTTATGCCGGGTTTCTGCTCCGGGGCAGCTTTCGGTATTGTTTCAGGCAGAATGAGGCTTTCTATCTGATTAATTGAAACGGTGTGCTCCTGGCCGTTCACCTCAACAAGGGCTTCGGATTCCGTAACCTTTTTCACAACCACTTCATAGCTGTTGTTGTTTATGGACAGGTCATACTTCCGCATTATGGTTCTCCCTAGCTTCTGTGGTCGGGCAGATGGCTGCGTACGGCAAGGCCTCTCATCCTTCCTGCCGTCAGCCAGGCTGAATCTGGTTCGCCGGAACGCTTCCAGGTGATTTTTTCAAAGCTGCCGGTATTTGTCTGCTCCAGATGAAGGGCAACGGCTATGGCCAATAAGAGTTCAGGGTCCTGACCTGGAAGCGGTTCTTCAGGGTATCCCCCTTTTTGTTTTTTGGTTGTTTTCTGCGAAATGAACCGCTTGGGAAATTCTAAAATTTTCGGGAGCAGCATGATGTAAATGCTGATGATTGACAGACCGCAGAATACAATCAACATCCCCATTATACTGAAACTGATAAAATTATAACCGTTTTCAAAAAGATTGCTCCAGCCTATGTTGTTTAACGAGAAATCCATTATAAAATTCCTGCATTCTATAATCTCTTGTTATGCAAGCAATAATGACTGCTTCAATAGCATACCGTTCCCTGGAAGTCAAAGAGTGAAATCTTACTTTTCATTGTTTTGTCAGTCGTTATCATAAACTACCGGATTTAGTCTGTGAACAATAAAGATATTTAACTGCAAAGGCAATAGTGTTTGGGGGTAAAAGGCTTACCGGAATTTATATTTGCAAAAGCATGCCAAGTTAGACAGTTTATAGTACTATATCCCGTAGTTATACACAGCAATTCAACTTGAACGGCTATGGCGGACTTTTTATAAATAAAAAAAACCGGA
>JAFDCR010000084.1 GCA_019312685.1 Deltaproteobacteria bacterium
ACATCTTTATGGATTGAACATTGAAATTCATTAAATTCACCCTATCGGCCAAGATGCAGCAACTTCTTCAACAGACCTTTCGAGTTCCCCTTGTCCTTTTTCTTCTCAAGTTCACCGAATTCCTGCAGGAGTTCCCTCTGCCTCTTTGTCAGTTTCTCCGGAGTAACTACTGTTACCTCTACGATCATATCTCCCCGTTCGCTGCTCCTGAGATGCGGAACCCCTTCTTTTTTAAGGGTGAATCTATAACCGGTCTGGGTTCCCTTGGGTATATTCAGTTTTTTTTCTCCGTGTATGGTTGGAATAATCAAATCACATCCAAGAGCAGCCTGAGAAAAATTCAAAGGATACCTGCAGTAAATAAGGTCTCCCTCACGTAGAAAAAACTCATGAGGCTCAACATGGATAATAACATAAAGATCACCGGCCGGTCCCCCTTTGCGGCCGCCTTCGCCGGTCCCGCGCAAGCGCATCCTTGCACCGGTATCAACGCCTGCCGGAATCTTAAGGGAAACCTTTTTCTTGCTTTTAACCAGACCGGCTCCGTTGCAGTCATTACAAGGGTCTTTGATTATCTCTCCCTCGCCGCGGCATTGCGGGCAGGTCGTGCTCATGCGGAAAAAGCCTTGGGCCCTGACCACCTGCCCCCGTCCCTGGCAGGCTGCACAGGTTTCAGGTTTGTACCCGGGGCGTAAACCTGTCCCTTCACAGGTCCAGCAGGTGTCAGGTCTTTCAATTTCAATATCTTTGGAAACGCCATGCACCGCTTCCATGAAATCTATGGTCAGATCATAGCGCAGATCCGCACCCCGGATCGGTCCTTGGCTTGAGCGTCTCTCCTCTGATCTGCCAAACCCGAAAATATCCCCGAAAATATCTCCGAAACTGGAAAATATATCTTCGAAATCCGGCCCCTGATAGCCTCTGCTCTTCAAACCTTCGGCGCCGTAGGTGTCGTATATCTGGCGTTTACTGCTGTCACTGAGGACTTCATAGGCCTCGGTAGCCTGCTTGAAGTTTTCTTCAGCTTCCTTATCTCCCGGATTACGGTCCGGGTGGTACTTCATGGCCAGTTTCCGATAGGCCTTCTTGACTTCATCAGAAGAAGCCGACCTGGAGACGCCGAGCACCTCGTAATAGTCAACTTCCATAGTAAGAGTCAAGCCGCCTCCACCTTAGTCTGCATATCTGTTTCATTGGTAGATTCTGAATCATCAGCCTCAAGTTCGTCTTCAATTTTCGGCAGATCCAATACATTTTCAAAACTGACTTCTCCAGCGGCAATTTCCCGCAGGGCCATAACCACTTCCTTGTTCTTTCTGGCAGGTATCAGCAACGGAGCTCCCTGTCTCCTTTGCTTAACCCTCTCTACTGCCAGGTGAACAAGTCCAAACCGGTTATCATCACCCACCTGCTCCAGGCAGTCTTCAACTGTAATTCGTGCCATTGATTTAAAAACCTCCTCATGGAAAATAACGTGCTTCAGTTATCGATCCTAAAAAGATATAGAATATAATCTTTTAGTAAAAAATCGCAAAGCTTTTTTACGGTATGAAACAGACAGACGCCATTCTTTTATTTTCTTAGGCAAAGGGATTTTTCAAAAGCAGCGTCTCATCACGGGCAGGCCCGACAGATATTATTACAGCAGGAGTTTCAGTAATGTCCTCAATGCGTTTAATATAATCACGGGCCTGTTTCGGTAGATCATCCATATCCCTGGCACCGCCTATCTCTTCCTGCCATCCTGGGATTTCTTCATAGACCGGTTTTACCTTTTCGGTAATTCTGATATTGCTTGGCATGGAATTAAAAACCTTGCCATTCGCCTCATAGGATGTTGCAATCTTTAAAGTGGACTGGCCGCTTAATACATCGAGTTTTGTTACCGCCAGTCCCGTAATGGAATTCAGGCGGATAGCATCATTGGCTATGACACTGTCCAGCCAGCCGCAGCGACGTTTCCTGCCGGTGGTGGCTCCGAATTCGCCGCCTTTCTTCTGGAGTTCATCACCGGTTGCGTCAAAGAGTTCGGAGGGAAACGGACCGCTGCCGACTCTGGTCGTATACGCCTTCAAAATACCTATCACTGTATCGATATGAACCGGCCCGAAACCGCTTCCTGTGCAGGCATTACTTGCCACTGTATTCGAAGAGGTAACAAACGGATAGGTGCCGTGATCGATATCAAGCTGGGTGCCCTGTGCTCCTTCAAAGAGTATATGTTTGTTGTTTTTTCTGGCCTGGTCAAGTTCTACGGAAACGTTTCCCAGGTATGGTGCCAGCTTCTCGGTATAGATTTGGAACTGACTGTAAATATCTTCAAAAGAGACCGGTTCGCTGTTAAGCCTTTTGGTGAGCAGGAAATTTTTTTCCTCAACATTATCTTTTAATTTATCCCTGAACAGGTCCTCGTCAAGCAGGTCTCCGATCTTTATCCCTTTTCTGATTATTTTATCTTCGTAACATGGACCGATACCGCGACCGGTGGTGCCTATTTTCTTGCTGCTTTTCAGGGCTGCCTCCTGTTTCAGGTCCAGACTCTTGTGATAGGGCATTATAAGGTGGGCGTTCTCACTGATCGTCAACCTTTCCGGAGTAACAGTCAGATCGTTATCCGCGAGTTCCTGCATTTCTTCAAGGAGTATTTCCGGATCAATTACAACTCCGTTACCGATCATGCACTTCTTATCCTCATAAAGAATGCCGGACGGGATAAGGTGGAAAATAAACTGTTTTCCATCCACCACCAAGGTATGTCCGGCATTGTTGCCCCCTTGGAAACGAACAATATAATCTGCGTATCTGGTCAAGAGATCTACTATTTTACCCTTACCTTCATCACCCCACTGGGTACCAACTACCACCACATTTGCCATTTACCTTCTCCTAAATACTGCCTGCAGCAAAATTAATTCTACTGAGTCTCTTGCAAAATGAACATTTACTCCGATCGGCTAAAAATCCCCTGTGCTGTGTCTTCAAGTTAAAACCGTCCTCACCGTAGCGCTGCTACGCCTCCGGGTGGTTTTAACTTTTATC
>JAFDCR010000085.1 GCA_019312685.1 Deltaproteobacteria bacterium
CTCTGTCAGGTTGCGTTCATTTTCCTTCGGTATCAGTACATGCTTAATATTTCCACGCCTCGCCGCAAGCAGTTTTTCCGTCAGGCCGCCGATGGGCAGTACCCTGCCCCGCAGGGTTATTTCCCCGGTCATGGCAATATCACGACGAACCGGTATCTTCAAAAGAGCAGAGACAAGGGAAGTTGCTATGGTGATACCTGCAGAAGGACCGTCTTTGGGAATGGCCCCTTCCGGGACATGGACATGGATATCAAGCTTCTGGTAGAAATCTGGCAGCAGCCCGAGGTGCAAAGCCCTCGAACGGACATAACTCAAGGCTGCCTGGGCGGACTCCTGCATCACATCCCCCAGCTTACCTGTAATAGTGAGTTTGCCTTTGCCCGGCATCAGGGTCGTTTCGATCTGCAGCAGTTCACCGCCGACCTCTGTCCAGGCCAACCCTGTTGTCAGGCCGATCTCATCCTTTTCCTCGGCTAATCCGTAACGGTACTTGGGTATACCAAGGTGTTTGTGGATTGTTTTTGCGGTAATCCTGAACTTTTTCCCAACTTCTTTTTTCTTCAGTCTTTCACGGGCAACCTTGCGGCAGACAGAGGCAATATTGCGCTCAAGGTTTCGAACGCCCGCCTCCCTCGTATATCTCCGGACTATCTCCTGTATGCTTCTCTCATTAAAGGTTATATCATCCGGTTTGAAACCGTTTGCCTCAAGCTGTTTCGGAATAAGGAATTCCTCCGCGATCTTGAGCTTGTCCTCCTCCGTGTAGCCGTCCAGTTTAATGATCTCCATACGATCCTGCAGAGGTGGAGGAATCGCGGGCAGATTGTTTGCCGTGGTCACAAAAAAGATATCAGACAGGTCATAGTCCAGATCAAGGTAATGATCATTGAAAGAATGGTTCTGCTCCGGATCAAGTACCTCCAGGAGTGCCGATGCCGGATCGCCCCTGAAGTCCATGCTCATTTTGTCTACCTCGTCTAAGCAGAACAGTGGGTTGATGACCTTGGCCTTTTGCATGGACTGGAGAATTTTCCCCGGCAGCGCCCCTATATAAGTCCTCCGGTGACCTCTGATCTCAGCCTCATCCCTGACACCTCCCAGAGAGAGCCGGATATATTTCCGGTCCATAGCCCGGGCAATTGATTTACAAAGTGATGTCTTGCCGACACCCGGAGGACCTACCAGGCAAAGAATCGGCCCCTTTATCTTTTCCACCTGCGCCTGTACGGCAAGATATTCTATTATCCTTTCCTTGGGTTTTTTCAGGCCGTAATGATCCTCTTCGAGGATTGTTTCAGCTTCATCAATATCAATCTTTGACTCAGTTCTCTCATACCAGGGAAGACTGAGAATGGTATCAATGTAATTTCTGATGACTGTTGCTTCAGCAGACATGGGCTGCATGAATTTCAGCTTTTTGAATTCCTGTGAGACTTTTGTTGAGACATGCTTGGGCATCTTCTTTTCTTTTATGGCCCTTTCAAGCTCGGCCAAACCGCTGCCGTCATCATCGCCTTCACCCATCTCCTGCTGGATTATCCGCATCTGCTCATTGAGATAATAATCCTTCTGGGTTTTTTCCATCTTCTTCTTCGCCCGGGAACGAATATTGTGCTCCAACTTGACAATCTCGATTTCACGCTGGATGAACTCCAGGGTGATTCTGAAACGCTCCAGCACAGAGAAGATTTCCAGGATTTCCTGCTTTTCATAAGTCTGCAGAGGAAGATGTGAAACCGCTACATCAACAAAACGGGAGGGATCTGTTATCGACCCCAGGGATTTCACCACTTCTTTGGGGATTTTTTTATTCGACTTAATGTATTCTTCAAATGATGAACGGATTTCCCGCATATAAGCAATGATTTCCGGCCCTTCCTCATCAAATTCCGGGCTTTCATCAATTTCAGCAGACATGAAATTGGGCTGGGGTTGAAATGATACTATCGTGCCCCTTCTTTTGCCTTCAACAAGGGCCTTGATGGTGCCGTCGGGCAGACGCAGCAGCTGCATTACCACAGCAATGGTTCCGACTGAATGCAGCGCTTCCGGCTGGGGATCATCCTCATCGGCATCTTTCTGGGTTACAAGAAAGATCTCTGTTTTCTGGGACATGGCACTTTCAAGTGCCTTTATGGACTTCTGCCGGCCAATCACCAGAGGCGCGACCATATGCGGGAAAACCACGATATCCCGCAACGGCATCAAAGGATAAACTTTATTTTCCATATCTGATTCATTCATAACCATTTAAGCGTATTATGCACTTTTCTTTTTTTCGGAATTCTCAAACAGAACCACTGGGTAATCCTTATTTACAATTACCTGTTCACTGATCACACACTCCCGGGCGTCGGGCTCTGATGGAAGTTCATACATTACATCCAGCATGGCGATTTCCATAACAGAACGGAGTCCTCTGGCACCCGCCTTTCTCGTCAAAGCCTCTTTGGCAATTGCCCTCAGGGCCCCCTCAGTGAAGCGCAAATGGATATTGTCAAATTCAAAAAGTTTCTGATACTGCTTGGTCAATGCATTCTTGGGCTCACGTAAGATGCGGACAAGATCATCCTCGTCAAGTTCATCCATAGTGGCAATGACAGGCAACCGGCCCATCAACTCCGGGATCAGGCCGAAATGCAGTAAATCTTCCGACTGGACCAAGGCTAGATAGTCACTGTCTTTCTTTAAAGCACTGCTGACGATCTTGGCTCCAAAGCCCATGGACTTGGTTCCGGTTCTTTTCTTTATGACCCGCTCCAGTCCAACAAAGGCACCGCCGCAAATAAACAGAATGTTGCTGGTATCAATTTTAACCAGTTCCTGCTGTGGGTGTTTACGACCACCCTTAGGGGGCACACTTGCAATCGTGCCCTCGATTATCTTAAGTAAAGCCTGCTGCACACCTTCTCCGGATACATCCCTCGTGATCGAGGGACTGTCGGTTTTCCGGGCGATTTTATCAATTTCGTCAATATAGATTATGCCGCGGCTTGCCTTTTTTACATCGTAATCAGCAGCCTGAAGGAGACTGACCAGAATATTCTCCACATCCTCCCCGACATAACCCGCTTCGGTAAGAGTGGTGGCATCAGCCATGGTAAATGGCACATTAAGGATCTTGGCCAGGGTTTGCGCCATAAGGGTCTTGCCGCTTCCCGTGGGACCGATCAGAATAATATTGCTTTTCTGCAGCTCAACATTATTTTCTTCCCCCCGGCTTAACGCATCAATACGTTTATAATGATTATGAACTGCAACAGCGAGAACCCTTTTGGCATACTCCTGCCCTATGACATAGTCATCGAGGTGCTCCTTGATGTCTCTCGGCTTAAGATCAGCTGCCTTTTCACTGACAAGTGTTTCATCCCCGACGGAACCTTCTAAAACTATCTCATTGCATAACTCTATGCACTCATCACAGATATAAACCGCCGGTCCTGCAATAAGCTTGACAACATCATTCTGGCTTTTACCGCAGAAAGAGCAATAACAGATAGTATCTTCATTATCGCCATGCTTTTTTGTCACGATTCCGTCTCCTCATCCGGATTAGTCCTTTTTTCGAGAACCTTATCTATTATACCATATTTTTTTGCTTCTTCAGCATTCATAAAATAGTCACGCTCTGTATCCTTCTTGATCTTCCGGATATTCTGCCCGGTATGCAGTGCAAGTATTTTGTTCAGGTCATTGCGCATCCTTAAAATTTCCTGGGCATGGATATCTATATCCGTAGCCTGTCCCTGAAAACCTCCCATTGGTTGGTGTATGAGGATCCTTGAGTTGGGCAGGGCGTAGCGTTTGCCCGTGGTGCCGGCAGCGAGGAGAACAGCCCCCATACTGGCGGCCTGCCCCATGCAGAGTGTTGCAATATCGCAGCGAACATAACGCATGGTATCATAGATCGCCAGCCCGGCTGTAACTGTTCCTCCCGGAGAATTAACATAAAATGTAATATCCTTGTCAGGGTCTTCGGCTTCAAGAAAAAGCATCTGGGCAATAATCAGGCTTGCAATCTCGTCGGTCACCGGAGTGCCTAGAAAAATTATACGCTCCTTAAGAAGCCTTGAATATATATCATAAGCCCTCTCGCCGCGGGGACTCTGTTCGACTACCATGGGAATAAGATTCATGCCTATTCTCCTGATTTTTCCTGCACTTGAATGTTATCCTCAGCTTCAACCGGTTCGGCTGCAGAAGATTGACTCTCCTGTGCCGGTTCTATCTCAGTAAATTTTGCTTCCTCGCTGAGTAACTTCAAAACCTTCTCGTTTAACAGCTCACCGATAAAGGGCAGCATGTCATCCCGGCTCTGGAAATATCCCTTAACCTCGGGAACCGTCATATTGTACTGTTTGGCAATTCTTTCAAAACCGTTGTCTAAATCCTCATCCAGCACCTTTATATCTTCCAGCTCCGCTATTTTTTTCAGGATAAAATCACCCCGCACCCTTTTCACTGCAGTCTCACGGTAACGCTCTTCAGCTTCCGCCCGGTTGACTCCTGCAGACTCAAGGGTCATCCCACCTCTTTTGAGCGTTTCCTCCATCTGTTTAATGTATTCATTAATTTCAAACTGGACAAGACGTGCAGGCACTTCAAAGTCATTTGCCTCGATCAATTTCTCCATAATCCTGTCATTGAGGTCACCTGCACGGACCTGCTCTTTTCCAGTATAGATCTGCTCACGTACATCGTCCCGTAATGCTGTAAGGGTTTCAAATCCCTCTCCCACATCCTTGGCAAACTCGTCATCCAGCTCCGGCAGTACCCGTTCCTTGATGTCTTTTACCTTAATTTTAAATTCAACCATCTTGCCGGCCAAAACAGGATTTGGCGAATCAGCCGTAAAATCGACCTCAACGGTTGATTCTTCCCCCTTATTCAAACCGACCAGTTTTTTCTCGAATTCCTGGCCATGGCGTCCGGTGCCGATATCTACATTGACATCCTCTCCATGCACTTCTTTCATCTGTTCCCCATTATGGAAACCGTCAAAATCAACCATGACGATATCAGTCTCCCGGGCTGCCCGGTCTTCTACACTTCTCAGAGGGGCCATTTCCTTACGCAGTCGTTCAATCTCATCGTCGATCTCTTCATCGGTGACTGTGATCTTATCTTTTTCAATCTCCAATCCCTTGTAATCTTTCAGTTCAAACTGGGGACGTGTATCAACTTCAGCTTCATAGGAGAAACTTCCGTCTTCCTCAAATACCGGTTCTTTAATCTCCGGATGGGCTACGACATCCAGTTTTTCCTTTTCTACGGCATCAAAATAGGTATCCTGGATCAGCTTTTCCGCCACCTCGGCTCTCACCTGCTGCCCGTAAGTTTTCTCCAGAATATGACGCGGAACCTTACCGCGCCTGAATCCTTTTATTTTTGCATCATTTTTGACCTTTTTGAACCCTGCATCAAGCTCTCTGCTCACTTCCTCTTTCGGAAGCACAATTTTTAGTCTTTTGGTCAGACCTCCAACCTCATTGACGGTTATCTGCATTAACTTCCTTCCTTTTGTATTGAAAAATTAATTGTTTGCATTTTGGGAATATTACGTAATCCTCTATAAAATCACATGGTTAAAGCTGTTATTTTTTCTGGTGCGAGAGGGGAGACTCGAACTCCCACACCTTGCGGCGCCAGATCCTAAGTCTGGTGCGTCTACCAATTCCGCCACTCTCGCATTAACCATAAACAAATAACCAATTTGGCCCTCTCAGTCAAGGTTGAAACGGCTTTATTTGTGGGACTTTCAGCATGTTTGTAAAGCAATAAATCCGGACCCCGATCAATATTAAATTTTCATCTGGAAACTTTTCCGTCAGAACCCTGTAAATCCTTATTATTTTACTCACCATTCCAGGTAACCGGTCGTCGCATATTCTTCAATTTGCCATGGCGGGTTTTGGTTTCCAATCGCCTCCTGATAGAAGCATTTGTCGGTTTAGTCCGCCGGCGAAGCTTCGTTTTCCTGCTCGACTCAACTATGAGACTTTTCAATCTGGCAACCGCATCTTTCCGGTTTAAATCCTGCGACCGAAAACGATTTGCAGTAATGATCAGCACTCCCTTCTCATTTATGCGATTCCTGGCAAGCCTTGCCAGTTTCCGCCTGACATACTCAGGTATGCTGGTGGAATGCGCCAGGTCAAAACGGAGCTGAACAGCAGTGGCTGTCTTGTTGACATGCTGACCGCCCGGTCCGGGAGATCGTATGAACTTGAATTGTATTTCACTCTCATCGAGCTGTATGGTGTCCGTTACCTGCAGCATAACAAATAATCACTAATCATCAGTTGCTGGCGAACAGGGCTAGGTTAAGCCGTATTTCTCTCTTAATTTCAGCTTGACATGTTCAGGAACCAGACCGCTCACATCTCCTCCATGCTGGGCGGCATCCTTGATAATGCTTGAACTGATAAATATCCAGCTAAAACCCGTCATGAGAAAAACTGTCTCCACCTCACGCTCCAACCTCCTGTTCATGAGAGCCAGCTGGAATTCATATTCAAAGTCGGAAACCGCCCTCAAACCACGGACAATTGACTTTGCTCCCATATTATAAGCATACTCGACCAGAAGGCCGGAGACCGCTTCAACTTCAATTCTCTTATTGGAACCATCAAAACAGTCCTTTATCATCTGCAATCTCTCTTCCAGACTGAAAAGCGGGGTCTTACTGGGATGCTTGGCCACGGCAATAACCACACGATCAAACAATTCAAGGGCTCGATCTATTATATCAATATGCCCCATGGTTATCGGATCAAAAGTCCCCGGATAGACAACAATTCGCTCATTGTTTTCCGCCATTTGAATCTCCCTGACTTGATGGATTTATTCCTGAACCTGTTTTGGCCGCCGATAAAACCAAAACCCTGTCTCTCCATAACGCCTCCGGTCAACAAGCCCTAAACCGGAGGTCGTTTCCGGCAACTCCGATATTGCATTATCTTCGACCACAACCAAAGCATCCCGAGACAGAAGATTTTCCTTTTCTATCTCGGACAGCATAGTAGCGGACAGTCCCTTCCTGTATGGTGGATCGATAAATATAATGGAGAATTTAAGTCCGGGAAGCAATTTCCCCAAAAAATAAAGGCCTTTCGACAGATCCCTTTTCAAAACAAGGGACCTGTGGGAAAAGCCGCATATTTTTATATTTTTTTCAATCAGTTGGACTGCCTGGGGATTGCTGTCAACAAATACGGCCCGCTGGGCGGCTCTACTCAAGGCCTCAAGCCCGAGGGCACCTGTTCCGGCATAAAGATCAAGAACAGCACCACCTTCAATCTCCCGCCCTATGATGCTGAATAAGGCCTCTCTGGCCCTGTCCGCAGTTGGGCGGATTGATTGGCCGGTAAATTTTGCAGTTCTCTTTGAAGGTGTCTGCAAGCGGCGTCCTCTTGCCGTACCTCCTATAATCCTCAATTACAAATAGTCCCTCGCAACAATTTCTGCGATCTGTACCGCATTCAAGGCGGCACCTTTGAGTATATTGTCGGCAACAACCCAGAGATTTATGCCGTTGTCAATTGATTCATCTTCCCGGATTCTGCCGACCAGTGTCTCAAATTTCCCCTCACAATCAAGCGCCAGGGGATAAATGCTCAGACTTGGTTCGTCAACCACCTTCATTCCCGGAGCAGCCCCTAGAAGTTCTTTGACCTCGGCAGCGGAGATCTTTTCTCCGGTTTCAATATTTACCGACTCTGAATGACCGTAGAATACCGGAACCCTGACCGCAGTTGCCGTAACACCAATGGCCGGGTCCTCGAAAATTTTCCGGGTCTCGTTCACCATTTTCATTTCTTCCTTGGTGTAGCCCGTATCAAGAAACGAATCTATATGGGGCAGACAGTTAAAGGCAATCTGGTGGGGATAGACCTCTTTCTGCAGAGGAGATCCTGCTGCATAGGCCTTCACCTGCTCCCTCAACTCCTCAATTGCCTTTGCACCGGTACCTGAAACCGCCTGATAGGTTGAGACCACAATCCGTTTAATTCCCACCTTGTCATAAATAGGTTTTAACGCCACGACCATCTGGATGGTGGAACAATTGGGATTGGCGATAATTCCTCTGTTCTTATACCGGGCGATTGCCTGTGGATTTACTTCCGGTACAACCAGAGGGATATCGTCATCCATCCGGAAACCGCTCGAATTGTCAACAACAACCGCGCCGGCAGCGACGGCGGCAGGAGCAAACTCAAGAGAACGGGATGCGCCTGCGGAAAAAAGTGCTATATCGATCCCGGCAAAAGCATCCTTTGACAGGAGCCCCACCTCTATCTCAGAGTCCCTGAATTTCAGTTTCTTACCCACGGAACGTTCTGAAGCAAGCAAGCGCAATTCGTTCAGGGGAAAATCCCTTCTCTCCAGAACATTCAGCATGGCGCCACCCACAGCACCGGTGGCCCCCGCTACTGCCACATTAAATTTTCTCTCACTCATAAATCTTCACTCATCATTGCTCAGTCTTCAATATTACTATAGCGCCCCTGCAACCAGGTCACCTACTTCTCTTGTTCCATAACCCATTTTGCCGGCAGAAAGGCTTTCCAGTTTTTCTGCCACAACAAAACGGATTGCATTTTCAATAGCCTGCGCCGCTGCTGTCTCACCCAGATGATCCATCATCATCTGGGCAGCTCCTATTGCAGCCAGAGGATTTATGACGTTCTTGCCTGTATATTTCGGGGCCGAGCCGCCTATGGGTTCAAACATGCTTACCCCCTCGGGATTAATATTGCCACCTGCAGCAATACCCATACCTCCCTGGATCATGGCACCCAGGTCCGTAATAATATCCCCGAACATATTGTCAGTGACAATAACATCAAACCATTCAGGATTCTTTACCATCCACATACAGGTTGCATCGACATGGGCATAGTCGGTTTTGATATCCGGATATTCTTCGGCCACCTCATAAAAAGTCCTCTCCCAGAGATCAAAGGCAAAGGTCAGCACATTGGTCTTGCCGCACAGAGTCACCTGTTTTCTCTTGTTTCTTTTCCGGGCATATTCAAAGGCATATCGGATACAACGCTCAACCCCTTTCCTGGTGTTGATCGATTCCTGAACCGCAACCTCATCGGCGGTTCCTTTTTTCAATACTCCGCCGGCCCCTGCATAAAGTCCTTCCGTATTCTCCCGGACCACAACAAAATCAATTTCATCAGGTCCCTTGTCTTTAATAGGAGTTTCCACATTGGGATACAGTATAACCGGCCTCAGGTTAATATATTGATCCAGTGTAAAGCGTAGATTTAAGAGAATGCCTTTTTCCAGGATGCCCGGCTTGACATC
>JAFDCR010000086.1 GCA_019312685.1 Deltaproteobacteria bacterium
CATAAAAAAGGTCCTATTTACGGATGATCTTGCCGAGTGTTTCGTCAACGGCAAGAGACTGATTCATTCTTGCATTCAGAAAATCATCGGTGAGATACTGACGATTTTCATCGATGATGGTGCAGAGTTCATCAATCTTTCCTTCATTGGCCATATCCATGAGTTTGACCAGGTTCTCGACAAAACTCTTGACAATCTTACGTCCGTCACCAGTGGTTGCCATTATCTCGGCATAGGTCCTGGGATTCTGGGTGTGCACCCTGGCCATGGCAAGAATACCGTACAATGAGGTGAGGGTGGAATGGGTGCCGATTTCATCCTGGGGAATCTTGTTTTCCCGCAGGGTCATGGCCAAGGCCACGGAAACCGTGGTGGGCAGTTTCTGACCGACTCCCATGAGCAGGTCATGCTGGGAAGGGCTGTCCTGGTTTATCAATGCTCCGTGCTTGTATAGAAACGCTTCAAATTCGCTGCAGAGCAGGCCGCTTCTTTTGGTCCGCACAACAGTGGCGTTTTTGTTCTTCATGGTTTTGGTCTGCGGCCCCCAGAGGTTATGTACCAACATGATTTCAACACCGGGTCGTGTCTTTGCAATGGCAACATCAAGAGCATTTTCCGCAACTCCTGCCATGATAATCAGAGCCTGGCCGTCCCTGAGCAGCGGTCCGTATTTCTCAATGGCCGCAGCAGTAGCACTGATAGGCACACAGATGACCACCACATCAACCCGGGGTATCATTTCCTCGGGCTGCACAGCAGAGGTGCGGCCTGTCAGCACGGACTTGTACCCTTCGTTCTCCAGACGATGGGCAAACCATTTGCTCATATCTCCGGTGCCGATGAAGCCGAATGTGGAAATATGCTTGGTGCGCATGTCCACCCTGGGAAAACTGCCCAGAACCTGGAATACACCCGGTTCCTGGATAATCTGTTCGCTGATGGCTTTTACCGCATTGGCAAGGACTGCATCCTTAATATGCCCCTCTGCCTCAAGATATATCTGCAGTTTCTGGGTTTTAACGTCACTTTCTGTCCGCATATCAATCATATTGATACCCCGGCGGGAAAATTCACTCAGGATATCAACGAGGAGTCCCACCCGGTCATTGAGAGGCAGGGTCAGCAGGGCGGTGGCATCATAACCGGTAGGTTCCGAAGCAGTGGCACTTATGACGGCAAAACGGGTCTGGTTGTGGGGAGCTACTTCTCTTTCCCTGACCACCAGACCGTTTGTCAGCAGAAATTCTTCATTGGCGATAAAACCATGATCGGTTCTTTGCTTCTCCTTAACGTCATTTATGGCCTGCTGCAGGTCGGAAACGGTCAATTGCGGCAGCAAAGGATAATTGTTCGTTATATACTCTTCACATTGCCTGAAGTTGTTGCTCTTGCCGATGAGCATGGAAAGGTCGTGCACATCATCAAGGGCACCAAGTGAAAGATGGATCGGCAGAACCACATTATTTACCCAGTGCGCGGACCTGATTTTTTCCATGACGCGGAAATATTCAATACTTTCGCCTTCCCTGGTATTGTATACAGGAATCAGGGCGAGCTCAGTCTGTTTTTCCGTGAAGGCCCTGATTACCGACGGTGTGTTCGGGTACAGCTTTATTTCGGCTTCAGGATCAAACCTTTTAGCGGCCTGCCATGAGGATGATCCTTCCGGGCCCAAAGTGGCTATTGATTTCATTTTTATGTCCTTTACGTACTGTGACCAACAGGTGTTTCCGTTGGTTTTTTTCTCACATTTGTTCGCATAAAATATTTATATTTACTATATAACCGTAACAGTATTCAATTCAAAATAACTGTCATCACTGAGAAATTTTGTATTTAACCAATAGAAGATGGATGCATTTCGTGAAACAGGATCAGTAGCAGAGTATCTGCACGCCCTTAAATCCTCACCGCGTTTAGGGCAACAGGTAGTGCACCATGAAGAACTGATCGAGAGGACTCCGGTCTTTGGGAAAAACAGGATTGAATGGCCAGGGGCTCTGGAATATGCCTTAGGGCGGATGGGCATTCCGGCCCTTTATCAGCATCAGGCAGCAGCGACGGATGCTATCCGGAGAGGAGAGAATGTCATTGTCGCCACCCCGACAGCAAGCGGTAAAAGCCTTATTTACAACCTGCCGGTCTTTGAACAGATAATGCGCTCACCTGATTCGACCGCGTTGTATCTTTTTCCATTAAAGGCCCTGGCCCAGGATCAGCTGCGTACGTTAAATGAATTGATCTCTTTGCTGCCGGAAGAACTCAGGCCTGGGGCGGCTGTTTATGATGGGGACACAACCGCCTATCAGCGGAAAAAACTTCGTGAAAAGACGCCAAACATTCTTATAACCAATCCTGATATGCTGCACCTTTCCATGCTGGGATATCATTCTAGCTGGGGTAATTTTTTTGCCCGCCTTAGCCATGTTATCCTGGATGAGGTCCACACCTACAGAGGAATCTTCGGCTCCCATATGGCCTGGGTGCTGCGGCGCTTGAAGCGTATCTGCAGTTATTACGGTTCAGCGCCCAAGTTCATTCTATCATCCGCCACTGTGGCAAATCCCGGTGAACTGGCCCATGACCTGCTGGGAGAGGATGCGGTAGTTATCAGTGAATCAGGAGCGCCACGGGCCAGGCGTCATTTTGTTTTCATCAATCCTTTGGACAGTGCTGCTACTGCTGCAAGTCAATTAATTGAGGCAAGTCTGAAGAGAGGACTGCGGACCATTGTCTATACCCAGTCCAGAAAACTTACGGAACTTGTCTCCATCTGGACAAAGCAGCGTCTCGGGCCGCTGGCGGATAAGCTGACCTCATACCGGGCGGGATACCTGCCCGAGGAACGGCGGGAGATAGAGGCCAGGCTTTCGGCAGGCTCGCTTCTCGGCGTCATCGCCACGAGTGCCCTTGAATTGGGTATAGATATCGGTGACCTCGATATCTGCATTCTGGTCGGTTATCCCGGGACTGTTATGACAACCTGGCAGCGCGGCGGCAGGGTGGGGCGCAAGGAGAATGAGTCCTTAATTATTTTGCTCGGTATTGAAGACAGCCTGGATCAGCATTTCATGCGCAATCCAAAGGATTTTTTCAGCCGCGAAGTCGAGGCAACGGTTCTGAATCCAGCAAACAAAACCATTGTCAGGCGTCACCTTATCTGTGCAGCAGCAGAGCAGCCCATCAAGACAGATGAACCTCTGGTGCAGGACGAGAACATTCGGAAGATAGTGGAGGCTCTTACTGCAGAGGCCTCACTGCTGTTGACGGCGGATGGAAAATACTGGGTCGGTTCCCGTAAATATCCGCACCGCGAGGTGGATCTTCGTGGCAGCGGACAGACATTTGTCATCCGTAATCAGGTTGATGGCAGTGCCCTGGGTGAAATTGATTTCATGCGGAGCCTGAAGGAATGCCATCCGGGTGCCGTCTATCTGCACCGCGGTAAAACCTGGCTAATAACTGGGTTGGAGTTAGATACCCATGAGGTGACTGCCCTAAGGAAAAATGTCAATTATTTCACCAGGACGCTGGGAAGCAAAACAACTGAAATCCTGCAGACGTACAGGACAATGGATCTGCATAATTTCCGGGTTTCCTTCGGCTATCTCAGGGTTACAGATACGGTGACAGGATTCCAGCGGCGCCTGGTCGCAGGCCAGAAACTGATAAGCACGGAATCACTGGATCTGCCGCCCCTAGTTTTTGAAACCGAAGGGTTATGGCTTGAGATCCCGGAAGCAATCCAGAAACGCATCGAGCGGGAACAGTATCATTTCATGGGCGGCATTCATGCCCTTGAACATGGTGCTATTGCCATATTTCCGTTACTGGTTCTTTGTGATCGGAACGATGTCGGCGGTATTGCCCATCCCTTTCATGAACAGCTTTCGCGGGCGGCTGTGTTCATATATGACGGTTATCCGGGCGGAGTAGGGTTGGCTCGCAAGGCCTTTGAGAAGATCGATGAACTGCTGCATCTGACGCATCGGACAATCAATGACTGTACCTGCGAACTCGGCTGTCCCTCCTGCGTCCATTCTCCAAAGTGCGGTTCCGGGAACCGTCCGATAGACAAACAGTCTGCCTTGGAGATTCTCAATGACCTGCTGAAGAATGAAAAAAAACCTGCGATTGACTCCAAACAGGTTCCCCCCGGTTCCGGCATGGAGTTTCGTGTCCGCGGCCCGGAAAAGCAGATTGCACAATCAGAACCACCCGCACGATATGGAGTTTTTGATGTTGAGACCAAGAGGAGTGCAGCAGAAGTGGGTGGTTGGCACAGGGCGGAGAGAATGGGCATAAGCGTGGCTGTCCTTTATGATTCAGTATCCGGCAGTTTCAAAACTTATCTGGAGAAGGATGTACCTGACCTGGTAAATGATATGCAGTCATATGAACTCGTTATAGGATTTAATAACAAGCGCTTTGACAACCGGGTACTTTCAGCATATACAGTGTTTAATCTCGCATCATTGCCGACACTCGATATCATGGAGGTTATTACTGAAAGGCTCGGTTACCGCCTGAGCCTGGACAGGCTGGCTGAACATACGCTGGGAGTAAAAAAATCGGCTGACGGACTGCAGGCCCTGCAGTGGTATAAAGAAGGTAAAATAGATGAGATAATAAACTACTGCAGTCAGGACGTAAAAATAACCAGGGATCTGTTTCTTTTCGGCCTGAAGAACCGTTACCTGCTGTTCCGGAACAAGGCCGGCTCAGTGGTTCGGCTGCCGGTTGATTTTTCTTCCTGTTTCTGAAAACAAAATAATATTTATCTGCCCGCCTTATCCGGGCAGATAAATTAGTTCAGGAATACAATTTAGGAAAGAACTTAAAATGGATTTGCTGGCCAGAGTAAGGAGTTGTGCATCCAGCCGGTCAGCTCGTCCTTATAGCGGATTTTTATCCAGTCGTCCTTCATTTCAAGAGGTTCGAAGACAACCCCTTTTTTAACCGTTGCAACAACGGTGTCATCTGTACTCGGCCCTGAACGCATATTGGCGGTTTCCACATTCACGATGACGGATTTCTTATTTGAAATGAGGGTTTCGTATATCCAGCCTTTATCGCCTTCAAAGTCGACGATTGCGGCCCATTTGCCCTCTCTTTTTTCTACCATAAGATGGAAGCCTTCA
>JAFDCR010000087.1 GCA_019312685.1 Deltaproteobacteria bacterium
ACCAACAAGGTTGCCCTGCAGCTCAAGAAAGTAGAAGGGAAGCTTGGCAATGCCAAATTCCTGGAAAATGCCCCGCCGGAGGTTGTCGCCGGTGAGCGGGAGAAGCAGGAGACCCTGAGCGCCAAACTGGCGAAGATTAATGAGAGCATGGAGCGCTTAAAAACATTAATATAGCTTTGAAAAAAGTCCATTTACTTTGTTGCGCGGCATTTTTCGTCATTGCGGCGTACTATCTGTACGCCTCATTCCAAAAAACTTGCGCGCCGTGTATCTGAAACTTTTTTCTTCGCTATAACTTTTTCAAGAAACTTATTATGCAATATCAAACAGTTACAATTAAATGGATTGCTATGCCTCTGGTGAATTATCTCTGATTATTAAGATTTGAATTCATTATAATATTTTAAAAAATCTGATTAAGCATATGGATATAAATATATTAAAAAAGGCCATTGGCAAATACCTGCAGGAGGACATCGGTAGCGGCGATCTGACCAGCGAGGCGACCATCGCGCCGGAACAGGTCGGGATTGCCGAGTTTGTGGCCAAGGAAAATTTTGTCGTCTGCGGGATCGAATCCATCGCACCGCTTGTTTTTACCACCCAGAATTCAGCTATTGAGATAGTTAAGGCAGTAAAGGACAAAACCCAGGCCTCGCCGGGAGATATTCTGCTGACAGCCAAGGGGCCGGTGCTTGATCTTTTGAAGGCTGAGAGGGTGGCGTTGAACCTTGTGCAGCGGCTCTGCGGCATAGCCACCTATACCTTGAAGTTTGTTGAAAAGGTAAAACCCCTGCCCGTCCGCATCCTTGATACCCGAAAGACAACCCCTGGAATGCGCATGCTTGAGAAATACGCGGTCAGAACAGGCGGCGGTTACAATCATCGTTATAACCTTGCCGACGGGGTTCTTATCAAGGATAATCATATCCAGGCCTGCGGTTCAATAAAGAAGGCTGTCACCAGAATGCGGGAACATGTGCCCCATACCATGAAAATTGAAGTTGAAGCTGCAAATATGGATCAGGTACGGGAGTGTCTTACCTGTTCGGTAGATATAATAATGCTTGATAACATGGAACCCAGCATGATGCGTGATGCGGTGAAACTTGTCGGCGGCAAGGCACGCCTTGAGGCTTCGGGCGGCATCAACCTCGATAATGTCCGGGAAGTTGCCGAGACCGGGGTAGACTATATTTCCATAGGTGCCCTGACCCATTCAGCCCCGGCCATTGATATCAGTATGCGGCTGAAAAATATCTAGCTGTTTTTTTATATGTGCAATTGTACGGCGAATAAAAAAAGGGGTTAAACCAATTATGGCTAACCCCTTCTTGAATTTGCTTGGAGGCGGCGACCGGATTTGAACCGGTGAATAACGGTTTTGCAGACCGCTGCCTTAGCCACTTGGCTACGCCGCCCTGTTGAAATCATAGCATGATTTCACAAAGCGATCATCTTAAACATAGAAATATTTTTTTGACAAGAGGAAATTGACGAACTTTTTTCGCTGTTAAAGAATTTGTTATGAAAACCGTTCAGCAGCTGACAAACGACAATAAAGACAAACTCCATGAATTTGAGCAATTGCTCGCTTATGAGTTTGCCGATATCGCTCTTTTGCAGCGGGCTCTCGTCCACAGTTCCTATGGTTTTGAAAAAATCAATACAGGCGAGAACAATGAAACCCTTGAGTTTCTTGGAGACGCTGTCCTTGATCTGGCGGTCAGTGATATGCTTTTTAAAACCTATCCCAGAGTAACCGAGGGAGAGCTGACCAAGATGCGGGCCGGACTGGTCAAAGAGATCACCCTTGCAGAAATGGCCATGAATCTAAGCTTGGGAAATTTCCTCATGCTTGGCAGAGGAGAGGAAACTTCACAGGGCAGGCAGAAGAACTCAATACTCGCAAGTGCATTTGAAGCGATTATCGGCGCGATATACCTTGACAGGGGATATGACAGCGCTTACCTGTTTGTCAGCACTCAATTCACCGCCCTGCTCCCTGCAAAAAAGGAAGAAATCCTTATCGAGGATGCCAAGAGCCGGCTGCAGGAAAAACTCCAGGAGCAGTTCAACCAGGCTCCGATGTATCATGTGGATAAGGAAGAAGGGCCGGCCCATGCCAGGAAATTCACCATGTCGGTCAGATTCGGGGATATGGTACTGGGCATTGGTTCAGGCAGCAGTAAAAAGGTGGCAGAGCAGCGGGCCGCGGAAACAGCCCTTGATATAATTGATACCTGGTGGGAAAAGCTCAAAAAAAGGGTTCAGCAGCATTAGTCCGGCATGAATATCTGCAAGAATAACATTTTCAAGTATGCCTCATCTCATAATTCCCATTTTTATAGCTCATGAGGGATGTCCTCACAGGTGTATTTTCTGTGACCAGCACACGATAACCGGCAATCCAGCAGCAGAGAGTCGGAAAATCGGCCTTGAAACAGTCAAAGAAACAATAGAGAAGTGGCTTGCTTATTCCCAAAGGGAACAAAAGGCAACGGTGCAGGTTGCCTTTTACGGCGGCAGCTTCACCGGACTTCCCATCCAAAGACAAAAGGAACTGCTTGGAGCGGCCAGGCCATATCTGGATGACGTCAGGGTGGATTCCATCAGGATCTCAACCCGGCCGGACTATATTGATGAAAATATTGTTTCTCTGCTCCAGCAATACTCTGTCTCCGTTGTTGAACTCGGCATTCAGTCCCTTGATCCTCATGTCCTGGAAACCAGCACTAGGGGGCATACGGACAAGCAGTCGGAAAGCGCAGTGCATCTGCTTAGAGAATCAGGCTTTACAGTCGGCCTGCAGGTTATGTGCGGCCTTCCGGGTGACAGTACCTGCAGGCTTATGGCAACGGCAAAAAAAGCGGCTGAACTTGGACCTGATTTTGTCAGGATATACCCGACCCTGGTTATTAAAGGAAGCGGTCTGGAAAAGATGTATCTGGAAGGTAACTACCGGCCCCTTTCGCTACTGAAGGCTTTAGCCCTCGCGTCCAGAATGAAGGAGGTATTTGACCGACATCATATCAGGGTTGTGCGTATGGGTTTGCAAACCTCGCTGGAACTTGAAAAAAAGATAGTGGCAGGACCTTACCATCCGGCCTTTGGTGAACTGGTGCTTACCCGGGACCTTTTCAGCCGGGCCAGGAAACTGCTGCACCGGCACCGGCAGAAGGCCCCAAAAATTCTCTCTGTTGCTGCTGCCGATGAATCCGCCTTTCGCGGGAAGAACAATGCCAGCCTGAAGAGACTGGCCGCGCTTGGGTTGCTCGAAGGGATTGAGGTTGTCTTTGATAAGGAACAGGATAGAAATACAATTAAACTTTATTAATCCGGATAAAATATATTTCGTTACAGAAAAAAATATATTTTAAAGCTATCAGCTCAATCAATTTTTAAATTGCAAAGGCAAATACTATGCGCGCAGTTGTCCAACTCGTCAAACAGGCTTCTGTTACCGTCGATGGAGAAAAAATTTCTGAGATCGGCCCCGGGCTGGTTGTTCTGCTCGGGGTCCATAAAAACGACACTCCGAAGGATGCAAAAATGCTGGCGGAAAAAATAGCTCACTTAAGGATTTTCCCGGACCGGGGTAAGCTGATGAATCTTTCGGTCCTTGATGTTGGAGGGGAAATGCTGGTCGTCTCGCAATTTACCCTTTATGGTGATTGCCGAAAGGGCAGGCGCCCCTCTTATTCTACAGCAGCCTCTCCTGAACTGGCTGAGAAGCTGTATGAAATGTTTATGGACGAAACAAAAAAACTGAATATAAATGTTGCCTCTGGAAAATTCCAGGCCATGATGGATGTGCAACTTGTGAATCAGGGACCGGTTACCCTGATCCTGGATTCAGCTAAATCTTTCTAGCTGGCCTCAAAGAAAAAAATTAATGTGGCATTAATAATTCGCAGGTTTTTGATTATTTTTGAAGGTTGCTGCTGAACAAAAACTGGCTCGGAGTCTCCCTTTGGTCGCTTACCTCCCGCCTCCGCGGGGAAAACAAACCATACAACACAGTCACTCCCGCGCAGGCGGGAGTCCAAGTTATCAGAACCTGAAAATAGTTTTTAGCCACGAAAATTAATAAGGGACTTAGGAATAAACCTTTAAACTGATTTTGCTTCCTAAACCCTTATTAAATAACAAATAACACCTTATTTTGATTATTTATTAACGCTTATCCGCTCAACCACCTTATGGTAATATTCTTCCTGGTTCTCAATATTTACCCT
>JAFDCR010000088.1 GCA_019312685.1 Deltaproteobacteria bacterium
GGACCTGATCGACAATCTTGAGGATTTTATGCCCCAGGTCTTAAAGGGAGAACGGCCTGGCATGGTATTTAACCTCTCATATGGAATTCAAGGACAGGCCCGCTATACCCATGTGCCAGGCATTTTGGAAATGATCGGCATCCCCTATATCGGTTCAGGGCCCCTCGCTCATTCCCTGGCCCTTGACAAGGTTGTGGCCAAGATGATCTTCCAGCAGAAAGGTATTCCAACCCCTGACTTTGCCGTTCTGGACGATCCGGGATTTATCATGCCGGACCTGACCTTTCCCCTGATCGTCAAACCCAAGAACGAGGCGGTTTCCTTCGGCATCCATATCGTCAATAACGAAGAGGAACTGCGGGAAGCCGCAGGGGTCATTTTTGACAAATTCCAGCAACCGGTTCTGGCCGAACAGTATATTGCCGGCCGGGAGATAAATGTCGGCATCCTGGGAAACAATCCTCCGGAAGCCTTTATTCCCGCTGAACTTATCTTTGGCGAAGGCGGTCCGGATATTTACACCTATGAGGACAAGACTCGCCTCTCCGGTCGTGATGTCGGGGTTGTCTGCCCTGCCAGAATTGATGACAAATTGACCGCCCATGCTCAGGATATTGCCATAAAGGCCTTTAACGCCCTGGGCTGTTTTGACTGTGCCAGGGTGGACATGCGGCTCGACAATGATGGCAATCTTTATATCCTGGAGATCAACAGTCTGCCGAGCATGGGCGAACACGGTTCCTATGTCGCTGCAGCAGATGCCATGGGTATGGACTTCCCTGCCCTGGTTAACAGGTTGGTGGAGGTTGCCAGTGCGCGGTACTTCGGCACCCCGTCCCCACCTGATCTCGCAGCTAAATCAAAGGAACCGGCAACCCAGGTTTTTAACTATATTTCCAAGCATCGCGACCAGCTTGAAAAACGGCTTGAAAAGTGGTGCTCCCATTCCAGCCGTACAGCTGACCTGGTCGGCCGGATCCATGTACTGGATAATATAAAGAAGCTGTTTGGCGAACTACTTTTAAAACCGGTCAAGGAGCTGACCAACGACAAGGTGGTCTGGACCTGGGAGACCAGGGCCGGCATGAAAAACGGTATTCTTTTACTTTGTCAGCTGGATATCCCCTTTGGCCTTCGAGAACAGTTTCAGGGCTACAGGCGAGATCCGGAATGGATTTACAGCGAAGGAATTGCCAGTGTCTGGGGTCCTTTGACAATGCTGGAATTCGCCCTGAAGTCTTTACGTTCCATCAGAAAACTACGTAAAATTCCACTTGGTGTTCTTTTTTACGCTGATGAAGGGTTGGATTGCCGTTACAGCAGCGACCTGATAAAACAAGCAGAAGATCAGGCCTCAGAGATTATAGTACTGCGTCCGGGAAACCCTGGTGGGAAGGCGATTACCGACCGGAGAGGGCAGCGGAAGTATATGCTTGCCGCTGAAGGAACACCTCACAGGCTTGGAAAATCTACTGCCCACCAGGAGGTCTTACGTTGGGTGAATACCAAGATGGAGGAAATTGCCCAACTTGCCAATCGCAGGGAAAGGATCGCTGTTTCTGCAGTTAATATCGAAACAGATGCATATCCGATGCTTCTGCCTCACAGGGTGAAGGTTACGATTTATTCCTCTTTTGCGAAAATCAAGTCAGGTGATGAGCTGGAAAACAGGTTGGAAAAAATTCTTGATAAAGGCAGCATCAAATGGTCTTTGAATTGTATATCCAATCGACCGCCGATGAAGGTCAAAAAGAATAACAATCCGCAATTGGATACCTTGGAGAAAATTGCCAAACAATGGGATATTCCCTTCAGTATTGAGTCATCGCTGTGGCCCTCTGTCGGCGGACTGGTCAAACAGGGGACACCGGTTATATGCGGCATGGGCCCCAGCGCCAAAGACCTTTACACCTCACGGGAATGCATCGAAAGGGTCAGCCTCATCCAGCGGACGCTTCTCTTATCCCAGTATCTTATTTCAAAGTTAAAGGAATAGGCACCGATGTCAAAAAGAAAAGTTGCGTTAGAGGTGGATGATCTCGAGTTAACCAGGCAGCGGGCCCCATGGCTGCAGCGGGTTGCCGCCTCCCAAAAAGGTATGGTTGCATCAGCTCATTTCAAGGCAACCGAAGCAGCGCAGTCAATCCTGGCAAAAGGGGGCAATGCCATTGATGCCGCTGTCTGTGCCGCATTTGCCCTTGGTGTGTGTGAGCCTGCCGCATCAGGCCTCGGCGGACAGACCATGGCCCTTTTTTATAATACTGAAACCCGGAAAACCATTGCGTTTGACGGTTCGTCAAGGGCTCCGCACAGGGTGCCGCCGGGCGAACTCCGCAAAAAGGAACTGCTGCGGGGCCACAAGGCAACAACAGTCCCGAGTACGCCGGCGGTTCTCGCGTATCTTGTAAAGACTTATGGTACGATGAGCCTTGCAGATGTAATGCAGCCGGCTGTTAAACTTGCTGAAAAGGGCTTCAAGGTAACTGAACTGAAGCACTTCCTCATGCAGAGCGGGCTGAAGTATCTGAAGGCCGGATCTGCCTCAAAGTTTTTTCTGAAAAACGGCAGGTCCTATAAGGTTGGAGCAATCCTTAAGCAGCCTGTCCTGGCGGAAACGCTCCAGAGAATTGTTGCAGCAGGCGTAGAGGATTTCTATCAGGGAGAAATCGCCAAGGCTATTCATGAAGACATGGTCAAGAATGACGGCTTCATTCGTGACGATGACCTGGCCCAGATTCCCTGGCCCATAGAAAGGAATCCCATATCCTGCCGTTTTCGAGGCAACAGGGTGCTCACCTTCGGAGAACCGGGTGCCGGAAGAACGCTTGTTGAAATGCTGAATGTAACAAACAAGTTTCCCGAGCATAAATGTAATCCTGACACCCCTCAGGGGGCACTCCTTCTTTCAGAGATCATTCGGCGGGCCAACCTGGACCGCAAGGACCGTCCTTTTGACCCTAACTTCTATCCACAGGTACAGGGCAAACAGATGCTGACGGATGAGTATGCTGAGCTTGTTGTCAAACAGATACGGAAGAGGATCAAAAAACGGTTTGGCGGTGGTGACACCACCCATCTGTCTGTAATGGACAGGAAGGGGAATGTCGTATCCTTAACACAATCCATTGAACGGGTGTACGGCTCTTTTGAGGCGTCCCCGAAACTCGGCTTCCTGTACAACAATTACATGAGCGCCTTTGAATACACGGATATGACGCACCCGAATTATCTCCGGCCGGCCGCCGTGCCATGGGCCAGCGTCGCACCAACCATAGTGTTCAAAGGCAGAACGCCATGGATGGCAATCGGTTCACCGGGCAGCGAAAGGATTGCTCCGGCAATTCTGCAGGTATTGATGCGGCTGCAATACCAGTCACCGTATGATGCTGTTGCCGCACCCCGTCTGCACTGTTCCATTGGCGGCAAAGTTTCCCTGGAGGCATCCAGAATGCGGGATGATATCCCGAAACTGTTGAAAAAACACAAGTATAAAATTGACCCCAGGAATCCATACTCCTTTTATCTGGGGTGCGTTCAACTCGTCATGAATGAGAAAAAGGGATTCATCGGCGTTGCAGATCCGCGCAGGGACGGTTCAGCCGGAGGCCCCTGAGATGAAACTGCCGTTCCTGGTATCTGTTCCGCATGCCGGGCTGCAGATTCCCCGGGAAGTCCAGGATATTTGCATTTTAAGCCCAGAAGATATCTATGCAGACAGTGACGGTGGTGCAGCGGAAATATATTTTGATCTGGAAAAACATGTAGAATCCTTTATCTCTTCAGATGTTGCCCGGGCCATAGTTGACCTGAACAGGGCTGTAGATGATTTCAGAAAGGACGGGGTGATAAAGACGCACACCTGTTACGATGTCCCTGTTTACAGGAAGTTTCCCTCTCCGGAAATGATTCAGAGACTCCTGGCAAGCTTTTACCATCCGTACCATCAACAGCTGGAATCACTTGCTGACAAGGAAAAAATCAGGGTCGGTATTGACTGCCATACCATGGCAGCGGTGGGACCACCCGTCGGTCCGGATGCCGGCAAAGAACGTCCCCTGGTGTGTTTAAGTAATGCTGACGGTACCTGCCCGGATGAGTGGCTGTATCAGCTGGCACGCAGCTTTGAAAAAGTCTTTCCCGATGAAAAGGTCAACATCAATTCACCTTTCAAAGGAGGATACATTGTCAGAAATCATTCAGCAGAAATGCCCTGGCTGCAGATCGAATTATCAAGGACAGAAAGGATATCAGACAGCGATAAAAAAACGGCTGTTTGGGAAGCTTTATCTGCCTGGAGCAACAATGTTCTAACATAATGATCAGACAAGATAAATAATTGCTCCTGACTCTGACATATCCGATTATAACAACAAGCTAAATAATAATTTTGCATTGTTCTTACAAATTTATTTGACAATTTTTTCCGAATAACTTAATAGCGAAAAATCACCTGAAAGTTAAATTTAAAGGAGAATCATTTCCAGGCATATTAGTTTTTTATCCAACATAAAACGCTAACCAGAAGACCTCGACTGTAACGATATTCTTGGGGCCCTTTTGTGTTGATATTATCAATATTTTTTAATATTGCTCTGATGCACAAATGTTGACTGTCAAAACCTACCTGGCCCCTTCCGCGATTCACGGCA
>JAFDCR010000089.1 GCA_019312685.1 Deltaproteobacteria bacterium
ATAAGTATCGCCGCTTTCTGCCGTTCCATCATCCATTGATGGGGCATAATCAACATCAACCGATGTGCTGCCTGTAGTAATCAGCTTTTCATATCCGGCATAATCACTAATTGGATTCCCATCTTCATCATATACGCCAACAATAGAGTTATCGATTGTTGCCTGGTCGTTTATGTATTCATCCGAATAGGTTTCTGTGATTGTTTTTTCCGTCTCACCAGGATTAATTTCAATCATCTCGCCGTTAGCCAGGTGAAATACCAGAGTAGTCTTAGGATCAATATCACCCGGGGTTCCGGTTAATCTAATTGTATAAACAATATCTCCACCGGTCTCTGGAATTTCAGTAGTTGTTGTTGACAGGGTTGCCGTTACCGGATTCTCGGTGTCGGTTATCTCAGAAGTAGCCGAGGCCGGATCAATGGTCAGGTTCTCAAAGATCTTGCCCTCAACTTCAGCACTGTCAATGGTCAGAGTCACATGGCCGGGATCAACGTAGACATCATCACCCTGTGCCGCAACTTCATAGGTTGCAGAGAGATCACCGGCTTTGACGGTAACTTCAGCGTCGTTGGACAGTGTCACCTTGAGATCATCCTCAAGCGCCTGATCAACCTTAACAGTGAAAACACTTGCCGCATTCTCCTTCACATCCGCGGTCTCGATCCATACCTTCACCGGATCAATGGTATCGGTTATCCGAGCTGTAGCAGCTGCATCGGAATAGTCAACCGCCTCATAGTTGCCGCCGTCAACCCCTGTCACCGTGGCAGAAATGGTATCCGGGTCAACGTAGACATCCGGATCTGCAGTAGCTACAAAGAGCGTACCGGTAGTATCACCGGCCGGGATGGAAATATCACCCTGGTTGGTGTGGACCGTTACATCGGTTTCACCCGGGTTGGACAGCGTCGCAGTAAAGATAACACCTGCAGCGTTCTCATTAACATCCCCGGCGGCAAGAGTTACTGTGGTCACATCATCATCGTCGGAAACAATGGCAGTATCTGTGGCCTCGGAAAAGTCAATGGTATCATAGCCGCCGCCGGAAGCCTCAGTAACCGTTGCTGTTACAGGCTCGTCACCCTGGATGTAGAACTCGTCCGGCCGACTCTGAACAATCAACTCTGCGGTGGTTGCGCCATCCGGAATAATTACTGTATAGGGTGTACCTTCTACATCAACAGTCAGTATGAGATCTTCCTGCGGAGGAATATCAACAGAGGCTGTAAAAGATATCCGGTTGCCTTCAATCACGTTGCCGTCAGACAGTGAGACAACAGCATGAATAGGCTCCTCAGCCTGTTCAATAATAACACCGGTAATTGGATCAACGGTGTCGGTTGTGATGCCCGTGGTTTCCGCACCGCTTGTTACCTCGCCCTCATGGGTGACACGATCGAATTCCGGCGTCTCCATACCGCCGCCGGCAGCAGCAGGACCACCTGCAGCAGGAGCTTCCAACTCAGCGGTCGGGTCAAACTCTTCCGTAAGCAGCGCTTCCTGGATCTCTTCGATCTGGGCCGCAGTCTCGGTTACCTCAAAAGCGTCTTCACCGGCATAGATATCTTCGTCGATGACGACTTCGCTCATTCTGCCGATATCGATCTGAGTCTGGGCCGCATTGTCCATAACAATGGAAACCCTACCGTCGGCTTCTGTTACAATCGTGTCGTCAGCGAAGATAGGGCTGTTTACCGTAAGGATACGTTCCGTGCCGTCAGGCGATACGGCCTTTACGGTGCCGTAGATTACCGCTACGCGGCCTACCACCTGGGTCCCGGAATCTGTTCCCGTTGTGTTTTCTATTGTTGCCATGGCTATACCTCCCTTTATATGTTTCACCCCAATAAAAGTTTTCTCTTATTTATAAGGTAGGTCTTATTCCGTGAAAATCTATTGTACTAAGGTACTAGATGGTTGTTTTTTGGGAACTTTTTGGTAGTTCTGGATAGTTGATTAAATGGGCGGGAAATTAAAAAAAACAACTTTGATGTATTAAATTGTTTTTCTGAATGAAAATCACATAATATCAGTATGTTATAAAATAATTATGTCCTCTGGAAGGTGTTTTTTGTGCAGAGTGAAGCAGGAACTTTGTGGTTAACAGGGAAATGCTGGGGAGCAGGGTGGGTAAAATTGAGGCACAAAAAAAACCGGCTCACATCTGAAGATGGGCCGGTTTTTTAATAAGGTTCCTGGAAACTATCCGTCAACAATTGCCATTTCAGGCTGCCGGGAGACTGGTGGCAAGATCGGGCATCTCCTGCTGCAGCGTTTTTCCGATCTTTTTTAAAAGTCTAACCTCTATCTGCCGGATCCGTTCCCTTGATATCTGGAACTGCTCGGCAATATTTTTTAATGACCGTGAATTGTCCTGGAGCAGCCTTTCTTCCAGGATAACTTTTTCCCTTTCACAAAATGATTCTTTCTCTTTACTTAGAACATCATTGATTTTTTCTATTATTTCCCGTTTTGCCACGATTTCTTCGACAGAAGGACCTTTTACGGCAAGAAGATCTTTGTGCTCTGTATAAGAATCAGAAGTGACAGGTGTTTCCAGAGATACATCCGCTCCATTGAAGCGCTGCTCCATTTCAATGATATCAGTTTCCTTGACATCCAGCCTCCTGGCAAGCAGGCGGTTTTCAGGTTTTATGCCCTGTGCTTCAAGCGCCTTTTTTTCCCTGCTCAACTTGTAAAAAAGTTTGCGCTGGACCTGGGTGGTGCCAAGTTTTACCAGACGCCAGTTGTCCATGATAAATTTGAGGATATAGGCACGGATCCAGAAAGTGGCATAATAAGAGAACTTGATCCCCCGTTCAGGCTCAAACTTTTTAATCGCCTTGATGAGACCGATATTGCCTTCCTGCACAAGATCGAGAAAGTTGTTCGTCCAGAATTTCTGAAAATCTCCAGCAACCTTGACAACGAGACGCAGGTTCGCTGTCACCAGTTCATTACCGGCCTCCTGGTCACCCTGTTGCTGGTACCTTATGACAAGCTCCACTGTTTCTTCATCGCTTAAAAGCCTGTAGGTGTTGACATCCTGCATATATCTGAACAGGGTTAACTGGTTTGCGGATCTGCTGTCTTTCTTCTCATCTGATAATGACCGGCTAGTGATTTTGCTTTTATAAGCTACAGTACTTGTATTCATAACTTTTACCCTCAGCCCTAAATAAGAGAAAATGGTTTTTAGTAAGGATTCCTGATTGCAAGAAAATATTCAATATTCGTGCCAGAATATCAGGCAGGTAAAATTTGTTTAATTTTTATAGGGTTGGCGCAGGGTAAAGGAATATTAAGTTTGCAGAAAGCTGATGGAAAAGGAATTTTCAGAATGGGTAATTTTTACTCAATGGGTATTTTTTATCCATAACCCTGTTAGGCTTGAAGAATATTCTTTATTGGGATTGGTATAAGGGGGCACTTTTCAAGATCATTTCGTTGTTTTAAGTTGTCTGCGTCTATCTGTGGTTAAAAAACAGAAGGATTCAAGGGGTCTAGGAGTCAAGGGTTCAAGGGAAAAGATTAAAGGCTTAATTATTAGCCACAGACACACACAGACAATAAAAATAATGGTTGTGCGACATGCACAACCATTAATATGCTCCCTTGCGGGGCAATGTTCATTTATTATCGCGCGGTCTGTCAATCATCAGGTTGTATCGTTACCTGATAATCGTCGTCTCGTTTGTCGTTTAACGATACAAAACGACGATTGACACGTATGACGACAACCGATGGAAATATACCTTCTGACAAGTCGTCAGAAGGTATGTCAGCAGTTGTCCGTGTCCGTCTGTGGTTGGTTAATTAAAAATTAAGAATTTAAAATTAAGAATTGGTTAATAATCCCGGGAAGTCTTTTCTCCCTCGCAAATCTCTTCAACCGTTTCACTGATAAGTTGGCCATTATCCCATTGCCTCTTGGTTATTTTCCTGCAGTTGGTCATTTGATCGTTCTGGACAGGTATGGCCTCAACAGCCCGTCCGTCTCTATCCACATAAACTACCCTTTTATTAGTCAGGGCCGCATCTTTTGCTGCCTGGTGTTCCTGGTCGACC
>JAFDCR010000090.1 GCA_019312685.1 Deltaproteobacteria bacterium
AGGATCCGGGAGGATAAGAAGGAGATGCTGACAGCTGTGAACGAATTTCTGGCATTGCCGGAAAAAGAAAGAATGGCCCATTATCGGGCGGTCGGTTAAAGGATATAGGGAAGCTTGTTAATCGTTTAAATTCGAGTAGTAAAAGTTAAGAAAGAGGTATTAACGGTGGTATAAAACAGGATTCAGTAATATTTTCCGGCAGGTCGGTTGTACGTCCCATTTTTTATTTTGCATGATTTATATAATACCCCAACGGCGCGTCATGGGTTGCGCCAACCGGCTCAAATTCTGCTCCAATGATACCTCCGGGACGAACATTTTTGATAACGGCCTCTCGCTTGATCTGAGTCTTATGTCCATCGTCAAGGGTAAATTCTATGCTGAGTTCATCACCAACACTGAAATCGGGTGGATCCAGGCTGGAAAATGTGATGCCGATCAAAGAAACATCAAGGACCATAAGACGGCATATGCTGCCATTTTTTGTATGATTGATATAGGTTCCGCCAAGGTGTACCGCCTTTCGCACTTTTTTTCGGAACTCAAGAAAAACCTTAAAGGATTCCTTGCAATAACACTTAACCTTGAGTTTATTTTTGTGGCCTCTGAACGGCTCCGCAGAGACTTCTTTCTGGTGGCCGCAATACGGGCAGGTCAGTACGGCTGTAATGTCCGGCCTGACAAATGATTTGGTGAATTCTGAATCGGCCATAATCGTTGGTATTCAAATGAAATGCAAGCCTGCTTTTATTAATAGTGCTTGGTAAATAATTCCGGTTATTAACTATTAGCAAAATAATATATTCTGACCTAAAGTCACAGTTTTTTCAATACTGTCGAACTAAAAAAAATCAAAAAATCCAACATTTCAATGATAATTTAATATTGAGATAATTTCTAAGGAGTTGGGGCCGCATCTGATATACGAGGTGACAAGTCCTTTAAGTGTTTAATCAGGTAATTTGATACCTCGTTTCTTATGTCCTTATCGGATTCAAGGAAGGCGACGCTGATTTCATGGCGGTCCGATTTCATTTTGATTGACCTGATCACGGTACCTATTATAAGCAGCGGCTTGTCTGGATCGAGAGTAATTCTGATCTGGATTTTAGCTCCAATATCCAGGGAATTCTTACTTTCCAGCAGAATCCCCCCTATACTGAGGCTCTTTGTAGTGGCGGGGTGCAATGGTTTTTCAGGTATGCCGAGTTCCTGGAACTCAACATCGGTACAATAATCAACCCGAACATTTTTTCTCTTATTCAGAGAGAAGAAGGAAATGTTGTTCTTCCCGAAACTTTTTGCGCGATACATTGCCAGATCGGCATTTTTTAATAGGGTCAGGTCGTCGGAGGCATCAATAGGAAATGATGCAAGACCGCCGCATACAGTAATTTTTATAGTATTGCCTTCAAAAAGGATCTCGGTCTCTTCAACTTTTTTCCGGATTCTTTCAGCTAACAGCCAACCGTCGGCTTTGCTCGTTTCCGGCAGGAGGACGATCATTTCCTCCCCGCCGAATCTTGCTGCAATATCCTCTGAGCGCTTTTCCGCCATGATCAGCCGGGCTACTTTTTTTAAAACCTCATCACCGGCTATATGCCCCTGGGTATCGTTAACCGACTTGAAATCATCCAGGTCCAGGAACAGCAGGGTCAGGCTGGTGTCATAACGTTTGGCTCGCGATACTTCCCGTTTCAGGGTCTCGTCAAAGGCATTGCGGTTCAACAAGCCTGTAAGACTGTCAAACGTTGATGACCTTGACGCTTTTTCAAAAATATGTATTTCGATTATTTTAGGGTTGTGGAGAGATTTGTTAATGGTGCAGAAATAATCACAGACAGCGGTTCTGAGGTTTACATCACGCCCCATGGCTGAACCTAAATCCTGATAGTCCGTGATAATTTTCTGCCAGTGTTTTTCAGCCTCGTCTGGATGAATATCCAGATTTGTGAGAATCTGGAAAATAAGCGAATAAACCCCTTTTCCTTCTTTTGCGATCAGGTTGTTTAGTTCTTCTATCAGACGGACGTCATTATCTGAAAAACTTTCAAATAAGCCCAGAAGTTGGTCGCGGATTGAAACCATATTTACAATAAAAAATGATCCTGAATTGATTTCGGAATCCCTAAGTATTTATTAGTTATATAATAAATTAATGCAGTGGTCATAGCAATGTCAAATTGAAATAAAAGCTGTCATGTGCGGGATACACCTGGGGAGTGTCTAGGAATTACAGGCTGTTTACTGTCGGAATTTAAGAATTAAATATAAAAAAATGTAAATTGTTATTTTCAATTTGATGTTTTGGGGATGACGATTTATGGTAACTCACCTTTTCAAAGAGAGGTTATTTGTTATTATTTATTCATCTATTTGTTGGGTTTTGTTTCATGGAAGATTTTAAAAAACAGATGCTGACAGAGCATTTAGCAGACCTCCGTAGCTGTCTCATTGCGTCGTTTATTGCAGCCGGTATCGGATTTGCTGTGTCATATGCCTTTATAAAGGATGTCGGCAACTGGTTCTTTAAACCGTTGTTTGAGGTTATGCCCGAACAAACGAGTCTGATCTTTGTTTCCTATCAAGAGGCCTTTTTTTTTATCTAAAATTAGCCCTTGTCAGCGGGGTACTTTTAGCCAGTCCCGTTATTTTCTGGCAGATATGGAAGTTTATTGCTCCGGGTCTTTATAAACATGAAAAAAAGGCTCTGCTGCCCTTCTCTTTTCTTTCATCTATATGTTTTATCGGCGGGGCAGCCTTCGGGTACTTTGTTGTATTCCCGCCCGCCTTTCGATTTCTGCTTGGGTACTCGGCTGATTTTTTAACCCCCATGCCGGCAGTCAAGGAGTATTTTTCTTTATCGCTCAGACTGCTGATTGCCTTCGGAGTGATATTTGAACTGCCGATACTCATGGTTTTTCTTGCCAAGATCGGCATAGTAAATGTTCCTTTTCTCAATAAGAACAGAAAATATGCCATCCTGATTAATTTTATCATTGCCGCCATCCTGACCCCCACACCGGATATCGTCAACCAGATGCTCATGGGGGTGCCGCTAATGGTTCTCTATGAAATCAGTGTTGTTGCCGTGTGGATATTCGGCAGGAAAAAATTCAGATACGGGACCCAGGCCGAAGAGCAGGAGGAGGCTGAGGAAGATGGAGGGAAAACAGTTGAAAGGGAAATCGTCGGCACCGAAAAACTGGATACCGACAGGAATTAAACTCTTAATCAATTGATTTTATCAGTCCCGCTGATAACTAAGAGACTTTTTTATGCTGTTATAAAATTGGATGTTGTCGCATGTTCCTTTGCCTACTATTATACAATTCTATTATCATTACCTGAGATTTTTTGTTTTAAAGTTTTATCAATTGGAATGCATTTACATAAGGAGGAATAATTATGGCTCAAATTTCCGGAAAGGACTTCAGCAGGGCAGTTGAGATTGGAAGACCCCCCAATGTGGTAAAACTCTTTCCGAATTCCCAGGCCCTCATCGTGAGCGGCAAGGTTGTTGACAGGGCCATGATGGCCAAAGGAAAGGCCATGACCATAGCGGCAAACGGCCGTAATTATTTTGTGATCCGGGGCGCCCTGGCCGCAGCCCAGAAAGCAAACAGTGCGATTATAATTGAGATTGCAAAATCAGAAGGAGGTGCCAATGCCTATTGCGCGGTAAACTACTGGAATATTGCCAGGCAGGTTGATGCGGCATGCAACGAACTGGGGATAACCGTGCCTGTTGCAATTCATGCAGACCATTACGGTATAAAAAGCGATAAGGATATAGAGGCCGCAAAAGTTGAAATCCCGACCTTGTTTGAGGCGGGTATCACCTCCATCGCCATTGACGCTTCGCATCTGCCGGATGCCCAGAATCTTCTTGCCAACATTGCCCTGAATCCCTTTGTTCCCAAATGGGCCGGCCTTGAAACAGAGGTCGGCGAAATTAAGGGCAAGGCTGGACTTTCAACCGTTGAAGAGGCACTTTTTCTTATCCAGGGGCTCAATGCAAACGATATTTTCCCGGACTGGATAGCGCTTAACAACGGGACAACCCATGGTATCGAGGCGAGCGACCAGGGTATCCAGGTGGAGCTGACAGCCGAGATCCATGAGAGTCTGGCATCATACCACTTATCAGGGGCCCAGCACGGTACTTCGGGGAACAGTTCGGAGAGGCTTCGCGCCATAGCCGCCAAAACTCGAACCACCAAGGCCAATGTGGCCACGGCACTGCAGATGCTTTCCTGGGGTCTTGAAGTCAATGATTTCGGCAATGCCCAGCTTGATGAACAGGGAAATTTCATCAAGGTTACCGATGCGGGCGTAACGGAAGAGATGTGGCCGGCAATGGTGGCTTATGCCGATGAACAGGGTTGGAAGGGCGGCAATTACAAAAAGCTCAACCTGCCGTTCGAAAATAAACTTCTAGGACAGCCGGTAGAAATCCGGGAAAGAATGTGTAAGCGGGTTGAGGATTTTGTTTATACTCTCCTTACGGATGTTTTTAATGCCGCGGATACTGCACCCCTTGCAATTGAGACGATTCTGCAGGCCGGTTCCTATGACCTGGGGCATAAGGTGGGCCGGATAGAGGACCCGGCTCAGTGGACCGAGGAAAAGATCATTGAGCGGGGCGCGACTATTGTCTCGGACAAAGGCCCGGAAGGCGACTTCGACGACTGATGACAATGCAAAGAACTCATCTTCAGCGTTGAACGGCGTTTTTCGTCATTGCGGCG
>JAFDCR010000091.1 GCA_019312685.1 Deltaproteobacteria bacterium
GAGATGTGCCAATTCAGAAAGCCGGGTTAGCAGTTTATATGGATAATATTAAGCAACAAAAAGCGCAACAGGAACGCCAGGTGGTATTTGCCGCCACATCGGCCCATATGTTGACCCACGCCTACATGATGATTTTTCCCACCGTATTGGTGCTGATTGCCAATGACCCTCTTATGGGAATGAAGCAATATTTTCAATTGGGTGTCATAGGGACTGTTTGCTACGGCCTCTTCGGAATAGGGGCAATCCCTTCCGGGATGTTGGCTGACAGGTATGGATCTCAAAGGATGCTTGTCATATGTGTCTTTGCCAGCGCTTTGTCTTCCCTGGCGGCCGGCCTCTCATCTTCCCTGTATCTGTTTGTAACGGCCATGGTTTTCCTGGGTCTGGCCGCTTCCATCTATCATCCATCAGGGCTTTCATTTATTTCCAGAAATGTGGAAAAAAAGGGGAAAGCGATGGGTATTCATGGTGTTGGGGGCAATATCGGCCTGGCATTGGGCCCTATCCTCTCCGGAGCTGTTGCCGCCTTGTGGGGTTGGCGTTCCGCCTTTATCCTGTTTGCTGTCCTGGGATTTATCCTGGGCGTCATGATCACCAGGTTAAACACCGGTGATGTAATCACCCCCGGCAAGGTATGGAATAACAGCTGGGCCGGCAAGAACGGGTTCTCCTCCATGCCGTTAATCCTTCTTTTGATCTATATCAACTGTATGCTGTATGGCTTGTGCTACCGTGGGTCAATGATGTATTTCCCCAAGCACTTCAGCCAAAACATCCATTTTGCCTTTAACGATGTTGGCAAGGCCGGTTTTCTGGTCTCCCTGGTCACCATGGCGGGGGCCCTGGGGCAATTGCTGGGAGGCGTTCTTTGTGACAGACTGAAAAAACCGGAATATTCCTATCTTCTGGTCTTTCTGTTCTCCACTCCTCTTTTTGTTGCCATCTGGCTGTTCAAGGACTGGGGACTGTTGGCCATTAGTTTACTGTTTGCCCCGTTTTTCTTTGCCTGGCAACCTATCCAGAACACCTTGATTGCCAAATATACCACACAGGCAGCCCATGGACTCAGTTACGGGGTCAACTTTTTGCTGCTTATGGGAGTAGGCTCCCTGGCCGCAACTCTCGGGGGATATATTACAGACAACTTGGGGGTGGCCTCCGTATTTGCCGTGCTCGGTTTCATATCAAGCCTTTCCCTGCTGCTGGTCCTCTATATCCTTAAAACAGCTGTCTCCCCTGCACCTCAGTCTGAAGCCATCGTATAAAATTTAAAAAAAAGGCTGATAAGAGATGAAATGGTTTAAAAGAGATAAAAAAAAGGATAAATCCCCTGAACAGGAATCAGTGACCAGGGGACTTTTGATATTCGCCCATCCCACAACCGTAATATCTGTTGAGGAGGTACTGAAAGATGAGGGCTATGAAATAAGGGTTGTTAGCCCGCCTACCCAGTATAGAACCGGTTGTGACCTCTGTGTTGAGTTTTCGCTGGCCGACGAAGCTGCCATCACCGAATTGCTTAATGGTGTCGGGATGGCGCCCCTGGATGTGGTGCCCATCACCACAAAGGGCATGGAGCCCTTACAGTTTGTAAGGAAAAAGGACTTTGGCCAATACCTGATGGTCAGGGCGGCCAATATGAAAATGACCGTTGACAAGAAAACAAAGATAATCGTCAATATTTCCGGGGGTGGTTGCCCGGATGTGCCTCACCTGGCCACGGAGATGATAGGAAAGCGACTCCGGGATGCACCGAATCCGGGCGAAGTAGGATTTTCTTTATGTGCCTATTCCCTGAACACCGCCCGTGAGGAAATAATCAAAATGATTGGAGATTAATTAATAATGCTTTTTTTAGCAGGCGCAGTGCCCATTGAAAAACTTCCTCTGCTGATCGGTGAGATAGAAGTTAACGATGAAGGGGTCAAGATCGGGGGACATGACCTGGCTATCAACAGAGGCTGTGAGGCCATGATGTCAGCCGCCAGCCTGATTTGTCAGGAATACGGCGTGGCAAGACCGGTTGGTATGGTAGCCGGTGATATAGGTAAAAGGGATGGAAGTAATAAAATCTATGAGTATCTGGCAGAGAATCTTCCCGGCATGGGCGCCAAAATCCTGACCCTCCATTACATCATGCCGGATTTAAAAAGGAACAAGAAGGTATTGGCAGCTATCGACACCATGCAAGAAAAACCGATTTTAATCGCTGATGCCGGCAGTATGTATGTGGCCAAGGCCGGCGGTGATTCCCACTATTACGATGTTTTTACCCCGGATCTTGGGGAAACCGCTTTCCTGGCCGATGATAAGGCGGATCATCCCACCTTTACCCGGGGCTTTATTTTCCATATGGAAGATGATGTTCCGGGTTTGATCCGCAGGGCCTTTGCCTCAGGCAATAGTGCCCGAACGTTATTCGTCAAGGGCAGTGTCGATTATATTTGCCAGGACAACGAGATATTGTATAGTATTGATCAGCCGAACGTGGAGTCAATGGAACCGATAGGGGGGACAGGCGATTTAATAACCGGGATGATCAGCGGTTTGATCCATGCCGGAAAATCGCCGGTCGATGCCTGTCGGATCGCCGGGCATGTGAACAGGAAGGCGGGCGAACTATCCCCGCCCACACCCGCCACCCAGGTCAAGGATATTTTAAAATTCGTTCCCGCAGCCCTGAAGGAGGTTCTTGCGCAGCAAGGATAAGCTATGCCGA
>JAFDCR010000092.1 GCA_019312685.1 Deltaproteobacteria bacterium
CCGGCAGTTACTTTAGCTGTAGATGTTCAGCAAATCTATTACAGTGATATAAATTCAATTGGCAACCCAATGCTGCCAAATCTTTTTGCAGCCGGCCTTGGTCCTGATAACGGAGCAGGATTTGGCTGGGATGACATGACTATTTACAAGATCGGCCTTCAATGGGATCGTACTGAACAGTGGACCTACCGCTTCGGCTACTCCTACGGTGAGCAACCGATTGAATCAACCGAGGTTATGTTCAATATTCTTGCACCAGGAGTCATAGAGCAGCACGCAACTTTCGGTTTTACCTATACATTTGCAAGCAAAAGTGAACTGGACTTCTCGCTTACCTATGCCTTTGAAAAAGATGTAACTGGTGCAACCCCTGCGGCCTTTGGCGCCCAGGCCATCACACTTACTATGGACCAATGGGAGGTCGGCATCGGCTACAGCTGGAAATTCTAACATACCCTCCCCGGGGGTATATCCCCCGTTATGACCAGTGGGGGGCGTAATATTACGTCCCCCATTTTATTTGAATAAATGTAAAACCTCCTCAAGGAATTTTCTCCTCAAGGAATACGAACTATGACACGATTAAAGGCAATACTGACATTCTCCGGACTGCTCATGGCGCTATGCCTCTTTTCCACGGCCCAGGCCGAGGTGCTCAAACCCTTTGTCCTCGGCACTGAAGTTCCCGGCACCATGACTGAGGTAACCAAACATGTAACCGCAAAACTGACAGAGCAGGGCTTCACCGTTGTCGGCACTTATTCGCCCTATCCAAATGCCACCGTCATCTGCGCCAGTCACCCAGAGTTGAGTGCCGCGGCAGCCGGGGCGGCAAACGGCGGCTTCGGGGCAGCCCAAAGGGTGGCGGTAACAGAGGTGGCAGGGATACTGCAGGTCACTTACATGAATCCGGCTTACCTGGGTACTGCCTACGGGCTCGGCAAGCTGGAGCCCGTTGCCGCAAAACTTGCGGCAGCCTTGGGCCGAGAACAGGTATTCGGCGCCAAAGGAATAAAAGAAAAAAAACTTGCTCCCGGCAAATATCATTACAAGATAATGATGCCCTATTTTGATGACGTCCACAAACTGAACACTTTTGCTGACCATAAGACCGCAGTGCAGACAGTTGAAACAAACCTGGCAGCCGGTAAGGGCGGGACAGCCAAGGTGTACCGCATTGACCTGCCGGGCAGGGATGTCTCTGTCTTCGGTGTTGCCATCCCGCAGGGTGACGGGACTGATTCCGGCGCCAAGGACACGGACAAGGAGATCATGGATATCATCGACTACAAGGAACTTCGTTCAACCGCCTATCTGCCGTACGAGTTGATGATCCAGGGCAATGAGGTGATCGCCCTCCACAGCCGCTTCCGCATTGCCGTACATTTTCCCGATACTTCCATGATGGGAAGCCACGGATTTACGGCAATCATGAGTTCCACCAAAGGCATTAAAAAGGCCCTGGAGGCTGTCGCCGGCAAATAAGAAAAGGCGAGTTAATTTTATCACCATCTACGGCGTCATCAAGTTTTTCGCATACTACTTGTATAGCGAAAAACATTCTTCCTTGTAATATGACGATAAAATTAACTCGCTCTATAGCATTGTGAGATCTAAAAAAGCCGCCTGATTCTGATTAAGGCGGCTTTTGGGGTTTATGGTTCCCAGAACAAAAAGCGGGCTGAAATAGCTGCTAATGCAAGGAAGAGTTATTTCAGCCCGCTTTTTATTTGTCATCTAAAGACTACCAGCGAGCCAGGATTGGCGTTTATACAAGAAAGAATGAGGTTCGCTATACATCCCAGCATGCGAACCTCATGATGCCGCAGTAGAAACGTCAATCCTGACTCGCCCTATACAAATAAGTCTTCTGTGCCCAGAGAGTTAACCAGAATGGTTGTCGGCATTCCATCAATAAAGGCCCTGTAATTCGCATGCCATTCAGCTTCATTTGCCGTTTCAGGCAGCTCAAATCCAAGGATAACGCAGGTGGCGTCAGCCGAGTGTTCATGCAAAATCCGGGAAAAAGAATCTTTTGAGACAACTACCTCGACCACTCCCTCAACCCTGGCCAATTCCATCAACTTCTGCAGAGCCTCTTCTGCCGGCAGCCGCCCCTCCTCCTTTTCAACCTCGCGTAATATGCGGATCCGCGCATTTCCCCATTCCCAATTTTCAGAAAGAAGAAAGGCGATCAGAATCATGAGGGCACCGTTCTTGTGTCCGCGCCACCAGATATCAATTCTTTTCGGCTCCTCAGGAGTAGGAAGCTCTTTTGCGCCGATAAGGGCAAGACTCATGCCCAGACTTGAAGCAGTCCGTAACTCCTTGAGATATGTCTGCCTGCGTTCCATCTTCCCGGACCAGCCGAAAACCGCCAGGTTGGGCCGGATCGGGCCGATGGAGGCTGCCTGCAGCAGCATGGAGATGCCCTGCTCCAGTTTTTCCGCCACCACTACAACCGGAAAGGCTGCATAATTCTTTTCGTTACAGAACTGGGTCAACTGCTGCACAGCGCCGGGCCGCCTGGGAGAAAGCTCGGCAAAATCCCCCAGCAGGACGTTGGCCAGATATAATATTCCTCTTCTGGATTCAATCCAGGCAGCATAGGCAACTATTTCCTCCCGCACCATGGGATTCCCTGAAAAGACTAGGATGTTGGGGCGCCAGTTTTTCGGGTCCTCCGGCATGCGCCGCAAACGCAGCAGATTGTTGCGGATCTGCCGGTAAACCAGGCCGCGGCGTGCATCACCGAAGGTGGCTATCAAATGGCGCGCCTTCAGGTACCAGAGAAGTGACACGATGATAACCACAGCAATAATTGCCGCTTTCCAGTTGATCAGAAACGTGACCACCACACACCCGACACCTCCCAACAGGGCTGTAGTCCAGTGAAAGTAACGGAACTGCGGCCTGAAAGAGGGGTTGCCGCTGAAATCCTCAATAAAGGCAGCCAGGTTGATCATGCCGTAACTGTAAAGAAAAAACATGGTGATAAGCGCGGCTACAGCGTTCAATGCTGCACCGCCTGCTGCATTGCCGGCCCAGAGCAGCACGGATATGATAATAAAAAACGTCAGAACCAAAGCCCGAATCGGCTCATCACCTTTTTTGCTTCCCTTGGAAAAAAAATTGAGAAAGTTGAGAATTTTATCCCTGGATACGGCCTGCAGTACCCTCGGGGCACCGAGATAACTTCCAACGGCTGATGAAAGAGTGGCGGAGATAACCCCGAGGGTAACAAGTATTGTCCAGCCGAAAAGGGCATTGTCCTGCAGTAGTTCATATGGGGCTGCTATGAGGGCATTTCTTTCGTATGCTCCCCCACACAGGATAATCTGGATCAGGTAGATGAGAAAGCCCACGGCAACCGCTGCAAGTGTCCCGCGGGGTATACTGCGGGCCGGGTCTTCAAGGTCACCGGACATGTTCACCCCTGCAGCAATACCTGTAACCGCCGGAAAGTAAATAGCAAAGATAGACCAGTAGCTGAAGAGCGGGCCCTGATTTTCCAATAAGTCGATCGGGGTATATTGCGGATTTAAGTTCTGCTGCAGGGTATTAATAGAAAAATTACCCGCTGCCCCGCCTA
>JAFDCR010000093.1 GCA_019312685.1 Deltaproteobacteria bacterium
CTTAATTTAATCAGTTATTGCATATGGTTGTGCCTTGCGGGCCTACCCCAGAAAAACTGGAGAAAGAAACGCCGGAATAAATCCTGCTAAAAGCAACAACTGATTAAATCCTCCTATTAGTTATATGAAGTAATCAAATGGGAGTTTGATGAAAGCAATTTTACACACAAAATTCGGACCACCGGATGAACTTCAGCTAAAAGAGATAGAAAAACCAGTTCCTAGAGACAATGAAGTACTGATAAAAATACACGCGACAACAGTAACATCCACTGACTGTAACGTTCGCAATTTCACATTTGTACCTGGAGTGTTCCAGATCCCCGCGCGACTATTAATGTTTGGTGTATTCAAACCAAGAATAAATATTTTGGGGATTGATCTGGCCGGAGAAATTGAGGCGGTTGGCAAAAATGTAGAACGATTTAAAGAAGGCGACCAGGTTTTTGGAACACCTGGAATGACTTTGGGAGCCCATGCCGAGTACACATGCGTGCCGGAAGACGGGGCGTTGACGTTAAAACCGGCCAACATGGCCTGGGAGGAAGCAGCTTCAATTTTTTTGGGGGCGAGTACCGCGTTATTTTACCTTAGGGATAAGGGGAATATACAGGCCGGACATAAAATACTTATCTATGGTGCATCTGGTGCTATAGGCACCTATGCGGTACAATTGGCCAAATATTTTGGAGCAGAAGTTACCGGGGTATGTAGCACCATGAATTTAAAAATGGTGAAATTCATTGGAGCCGACAAGGTCATTGATTACACGCAAGAGGATTATACTGAAAGTGGTGAATCCTATGATCTTATTCTTGATACAGTAGGCAAGACTTCGTTTTCACGCTGCAAGAAATCACTGAACAAAAAGGGGGTTTTTCTTCCGGTGGTCATGAATCTAACAGAGCTTATTCAAATAATATGGACTTCAATGACAAGCGGTAAGAAAGTTAAGGGCGGGGTAGCGGGCGAAAGTGTTGAAGATCTAGATTTCTTCAAAGAGCTTTTTGAAGCAGGAAAACTAAAACCGGTCATAGATAGATGCTATCCGTTGGAAAAGACAGCCGAGGCTTTCCGGTATGTTGAAAAAGGACACAAAAAGGGAAATGTAGTCATAACTGTAGAACATGAAAACAAACCCTAACAAAATGCCGCACAAGGATTGCTAGCACTGACTTGTGTTTCCTGCTATGAGTTAACACTCGTAAATGCTTCCTAAAACATCAAGGTGTCCAATGGACATCATTTCTCAATCCTGCTGCAGGGCTTCCTCGTAGGCTGTTCTTGTATCATCATTGAAACAGACAAAGAGCACCTTCTGCAAAGTTCTGTTCCGGCCCAGTTCGTCCAGGGTTTCACGGACCGTAATCCGGGCGGCACGCTGCTTTGGGAAACCGTAAACACCCGTACTTACAGCCGGGAAGGCTATGCTCAGGATATTATACTCCCTGGCAAGTTGATAGCAGCTCCGGTAACAGTCAGCAAGCAGGTCCTCTTCCCCTGCTGGACTAACAAAAAGGGGACAGATTTATTTACTCAAATATTTCCTGTAAAAGGTTTCCATAACCTGATGCAATGAAATAAGTAGACTCCATCAGGGAGCAGTGGTACAATTTAAAAAAAGAGAGAAAGATCAATAAAATAGCGGCACGGGACAGCTGCTTTTCGTTGCCTTCCCAGTACCGCTTATCCTGCGAGGACAACTGTTATGGATATGCAGCGGCCTGCCACCGAGTGTTCAGATTTCATAGCCACTCACCTTCCCGTCTTCTTTGAACGATTCGGTATTCATTACACCATTGACGGACCACAGCTTGAATATTTTGTTTATAAAAAAGAGAACGGCGAGGATATTTCCTGTTCCCTAACCGGTTATTTTGACGAACAGGATGGCACAATCAATATGATGACTTTTTATCCAGGTATATGTTACCAGAAGGACTGCCATTACCTTTCAGCTGTCTGTTTTTTCCTGGTCATGCAGCATTTCGCCAACTTTCACCATATTGAGTCAGACTGCCAGATCCTGTTCAATACCAGGCAGGGGATTTTCGACCGCTTCTGGGCCCTGCTCCAGGATTTTGATTTTCACATTATGGTTCACGGCGAAGGGGACCAGGTCGAGATCCAGAGCCTGTTCCAACCCCTGGGTATAGATACCTCAATGATCAATGAACGCGCCCTGACGGATCAGGTTTAAGTACGAGGAACCGTCTGTATGATGTAAAAAACTTATAGCTGCTGATATGTCTAACAGTGCCATGCAAGAAAGACGTATCCATTTCCCCCTGTTATATTGGGGGTTTTCATTTCATATGGAGGGCATCAGCGACTTTCGATGATCTGCTATACGTTTAAACTCGTCAACAATTCTCAGACTGTTGACATAACCAGTATCAATATAAATTATTTCCGATTGGATGATCGGATTAAAATATTATTTATCTATCAAAATTGAACTGCCTATTCTCATAGTTACTATTGCCATCGTACACCATAACTTCTATTTTATGCTGAAATAGTTTCTATTTTGGCAACACATTAAAATTATTTGAAAAGTTATAAACGATCATTTAAATTTAACTTGGCCTAAATTAAGGGCAATTTCGATTGGATTCTGTTGAAATATAGTATCCATGGTTGAACAAGGATAAAAAAAGCATAAAATTTATTATGAACACTCAAGAGCAAGCAAATATTTTAATAAATAATGCTTTACTGCTTGCTGAAAACACATCCTGTGAAAAAGTTTTCCTTTTCATAAATAGTGAACATGTATGCAAAACACTGATTGATATTGAATCAGTTAATGACGAAAGAATTGTTTTTATCCTTCCAAAGAACCAGGAACTCCCCATATGCATTAAAAACAAAAAAACTGTAATTCATACTTGGTCGGGGAACCAAAC
>JAFDCR010000094.1 GCA_019312685.1 Deltaproteobacteria bacterium
CAGCACAGCAAGGGTTGCTATAGCCAGGGTATCGGCGCCCCCGAATGATTGAAGTTCTCCACTTATCTGCATCAGAATTGATGATTCCATAATCGATCCGGTACTAATAAAAAGTTAAGAATAACCGATGTTATGAATCCTTGAAAATTAAATTATAAACAACATTTTCACAGGATCCGTTATCTCTTCTTCGAGTCAGACCAGAGTTGACAGAACTGTTCTTTTTCTGAGCCGCTGCAGGTCTTCAGCACAGACCACTTCAGCATCAAAGGTGCCATGAGAGTGGTGATGAACGCCATGAGAACCAGGGCGGAGATCTGGCTCTGGGTCAATAAGGGGTCGCTGATGGTTCCCCGGGCCAGAAGGTCGTTGCTTGTTCCGATAACTACAGCCACTATGACGAGTTCCACCGCCCCTCTGCCGTTCATGCCGAAACCGATCAAAGCTGACTGTCTCATGGGGAAACGAAACGCCAGGGCCCCTAATCCGCAGCCCAGGAGTTTACCGAGTATGGCGACAATGGTAATGACGGACGCAAAAACAAAAAAGGAAAGATTCCATTCAAAATGGATATGAAATGCCAGGGAGGCAAAAAATACGGGCATCAGAAAGCCGTGGCTCAGGCCATAAAATCTGTCACTTATGGCATTGTATATCTTCTCATGCATTATTTCCTTACGCACAAACTGGCCTGCCAGAAACGCCCCTATGACGGTGTGCAGACCTGCAAGTTCCGCTGCTGAGGCCATGACAAGAGCCGATATCATGGCAAAGGTAAAACCCTTGGCATTGTAATCATCAAGTTTCCTGGTGAAAAACGGGATGACAAAATGACCGGCAAGGATGGTAAAAGCAAAAAACAGAACAACTTTTACAATAATGGTCAGGATTGAGGAAATTTCTATAGTCCCGGTCTGGACCAGGCCGAGCAGAACTGAAAAACCGACCAGGGAGATGATGTCATCGGCGATTGCCGCCCCCATGATTACATGACCTATGCTGGTTTTATGTATTTCCATCTCCTGAAGGATCACAGCCTGGACGGCAATGGCGGTAATGGAAAGTCCTATCCCCACAAACAGGGATTGAAAAACGGTTCCGCCGAAAACCCTGGCCGTGAAAAAACCCAGAGCAAACGGCAGGACAAAGCCGCCGATTGCCACGGCGAGTGAAGGCCAGATATGCTCCAAGAGTTCCTTGGGGTCCATTTCCATCCCTGCATAGAACATGGCAAAAAATATCCCCAGGTCGGCAAGAAAACTTATGGCCCCTGAAGGGTGAATTACATTCAATACCGCCGGCCCCAGGAGCAGTCCGGTTAGAAGTTGTCCGAGCATGACCGGAAGCCCAAGGCGCACAAAGAGCGCTCCCATGGGCCAGGCCACGGTCAGAATTATTAAAAGACTTATGATAAGGTGATCGGTCAACATGACAGATTTCAATTTCCGCAAGATTTTTTTTACAATGGTTAGAATGCTTCCACCTGCTTGTCAAGAGATAACCATATGTTGTATTTGAAAAAAGCGGCTTTTCCTTGTGGCTAATAAAGGGTACTGTCTGTAGGATCGATTTCCAGTATCAATGGCCATATAATTATTACAGGTCGGTCCAATGCAAATAAGCTGCATTATTCCAACCAGAAACCGCTGCAGAATGGTGCTGGATGCCATTGAGAGCATCAAACAGCAGCACTATTCCGGTCTTGAGATAGTTGTTGCTGACGACGGCTCTACAGACAATACCCGGACTGTAGTCAGAGCCAGGTACCCGGAGGCCATTCTGGTCAGGCTCGACGGTGCTGGCCCCGGTCCGGCCCGCAATGCAGGGGTTTCCGCGGCAAGCGGCGATTTTCTCATGTTTCTGGACTCGGATGATACCTGGCTGGAAAACCATGTCCGGGAACTCAGGAAGGTATTGGACAGAGGTTTTCAGGTAGCCTATGGAACCACAAGAACCGTAGACGAAATCAGCAGTGGAGAATTTCTCATCCCTGCCGAAGAAGAAATGATTGAAGGTGACTGCTTTGAGGCATTACTGCGCTGGTGCTTCCTGGTACCATCGTCAATTGCCGTCAGTCGTCATGCCTTTTCAGCGGTCAATGGATTCGATGATGTCGATTCCGGTGAAGACTGGCTTTTTTTCCTCAAGCTTGCGGCCCGGTTTCACTTCGGTTTTGCCGGTCCGTCCCCGATAACCATAAGAAAACTGCACAGGGGCAGCCTCTGTTTTTTAAATGAAAGGAAAAAACTTCTTGCCATGATCAACCAGGTGTTTAATCTTCTTCAGAAAGAACCGCGGGCAACTGCTGCACATCGCAATCACTTTGCCAGGCTCCACGAATGGACCGCCTCAAATATGGACCAATGGTCAACCGTGCAGGATTGGTACCTTGCACTGTTGAGGGAGAAAATCATTTGAGCACCCTGATTCCCGACAAAAAACACAACCTGGTTCTGGAAACCTGCATAGATGTGCCGGAAGAATCCCCATCCTTTCCCATACCGCTGCAGAAAGTCGGCATTTCAAACAAAACTGTCTGGGTGAGTCTTGTCGATAACAGGGGCGGCCACATACCCTTTACCGCCAGGATTTTTGTTGATCTCCCTGCTGACAGGCGCGGCATTCATATGTCCAGGATTGAACAGGTAATTACCGCCTTGCATGAAAAGGAGTTCTCCAGCCTCCCCGAATACGGTAAACTCCTTGCCGCCCATGTACTGGAAAAACAACGGGCTGAAAAAGTATATCTCGAATTAACCGGGCAGATGCCCCTGATCCAAAAGGCTGTGGTCAGCAAACTCAGCTCTATTGACTCCATTGAGGTAAGCTTTTCCATCGAGCTGGATAAAAGCCGGACCGGAACCTCTGAAAATGTCCGGGTCGGTGTGGGAGTATATCACCTTACCGCCTGCCCCTGTACACTAACGTACAACCGGAGTCTCTTCAGCCGTTTTGATGATCCC
>JAFDCR010000095.1 GCA_019312685.1 Deltaproteobacteria bacterium
AGTGTTTTGATTGGTTGCCTTTTCACTCGATCTATGCGTCATACGAAAAATTTTATCTCCGAAGGTAAGCGAAAGGAAGTGGAAACTCAGATATTAAATGTATGCCTGTGGTAATTTTTTTTGTAATCCTTTACCTCAATCAATAATTCTAAATATTTAAAATGCCCTATTATTTTATGATTAGTATAAATTCAACGAAGGTTCAATACGATAAAACTGACAGCATTATGCCAGGTTATTAAAAGCTACAGCATCTGTGTATTTCATGCCGCTGCCACCAAAGATATCAAGACTGCTGCCCACAGTGGCATCAATTCTGTCTTTCCCTAAATCTTTGATCATTAACAGGTCATTTAGGTCGCGAACTCCACCGGCATATGTGGTCGGAATCGGGGACCAGTCCGCCAGGTTCTCAATCAGGTCGCCTGCAATTCCCTGGCATTTGCCTTCCACATCTGCTGCATGGATCAGAAATTCAAAACAGAACTGAGAAAAGTATTCCAGGGTTTCAGGAGAAATAGTCGTTTTGGTAAAATTCTGCCAGCGGTCCGTTACCACATAGTAATCACCATCTCTCTTCCTGCAGCTCAGGTCGAGAACAAGCCTCTCCCTGCCGACCAGGGAGAACATCTCCTTGAGACGCTCCCCGTGGATCATGCCGTCCTTAAAAACATAGGAAGTAACAATCACAGCCGCGGCACCCTGGTCCAGCCAGTAACCGGCATTTTCCGGGGTTACGCCGCCGCCGGCCTGTAAACCCAGCGGAAATGCCTGAAACGCTTCCCTGGCTGCATCCTCATTTCCCGGGCCGAGCATGATGACATGCCCCCCGTACAGACCGTCACGCTTGTACATTTGAGCATAATGAGAAGAAGGAAGATCAGAGGTGAAATTCGTCCTGAGAGAATCGGGATGGTCGTCGCTCAAGGTAGATCCTATAATCTGCTTTACCTTTCCATTATGTAAATCTATACAGGGTCTGAATTTCATAATATTCACATATAATTGCAAAAGGTAACAAGTATCAATCAAAAAAAAATGGGGACAGATTTAAATCTGTCCCCAAGTCTATATACTTGAACCGATGGATATAAGCCAGGTTCAAGGAAGAACAGGTTCGGCTATAGCAATACTATGCCGAACCTGTGATGACGCAGAAAATGGCTTATATCCATCGGTTCATGCTTTGACCATCATGGTGGAGGGATCCAGATTAAGCACCTTTCCGGCGGCTGAATCATACTCATCCTTAATGATTTCAAGCATAATAGCATCCTGCTCTGGCTGCACAATAATAACCGTGTCAAACAGGCCGTCCACCTCATGGCAGGGAGCCGGCACCCCGGCAGCACTCACACGGTCATCTTCTCTGTGGCGCAAAGCGGAAAACCATACCTGTACATTCATGGCCGCCATCATCTCTTTAAGATCCATTATTGAATCGTAATCAGCCTCAGCAAAATCATAGCCGTCAACCACAACCACATCAGGCCTGAAAATGCTCTGGTAAATAAGGTCATTGAGGCGCTCTTCTAGTTTCGGTCGGCTGAAGGCAGATTCCTTAAAGGTCATAATCATGCGATTCCGCATGAGTTCAATTTCAACTTCGCCGACATTTTCCAACTGAGAGCCTTCTGATATATACCTGAAAATATCATCATACCAGGCCTTGGCCTTTCCAAGGTCTTCACCGACACTGACATGCAGCACCTTCTGTCCCCGCAGCATACTGTCCATGGCAATCTGGACCAGAATGGCAGTCTTGCCCAATCCCGCCCTGGCCATTACCAACCCCATGCGATGGTCCGGCAGTGACTCAGCTGGTAAGGGATTCAAAACTCGTAATGGATTCTTTTTGATCAAATCTTCTTTCAACATAATAAACTCCTAAACCTACTTATTAAAAGGCCATGCTTATGACTTCTGTTTTTCTGCTTCAGCCTTTTTAATTATTTCTTCGGCCACTGATTTGGGCACCGGTTTATAGTTGGCGAACTCCATGGTAAATTCCGCCTTACCCTGGGTCAGGGAACGCAGTACCGTTGAGTAGCCGAACATTTCAGATAACGGCACTTCCGCCTCCACCGAAGTGTAGTTTGCTTCCTCAATTGTACCGATAATGATACCGCGCCGCTGGTTCAAGCTGCCCATAACAGCGCCCTGAAACTCAGAAGGCCCTTCCACGGCAACCTTCATGATGGGTTCGAGGATAACCGGCTTGGCTTTCTGGTATCCCTCTTTAAAAGCACCGATTGCAGCCAGCTGAAAAGCGACATCGGATGAATCAACCGCATGGGCGGCTCCATCATTTATGGTTACCTTAACACCGGTAATAGGCGCTCCCGCCAAAGAACCCTTTTCAAGGCTTTTCTGAAAACCCTTGTCACAGGAAGAGATAAATTCACGGGGTATTGCACCACCGACGATCTGATCGATAAATTCATATTCCCCATCATCCAAGGGTTCAATAAAACCCGCTACCCGGCCAAACTGTCCGGAACCGCCGGTCTGTTTCTTGTGGGTATAATTGAACTCAGCCATCTGGGTAATGGTTTCACGGTATGCTACCTGGGGCTGCCCCACTTCAACTGCAGCCTTATACTCACGTTTCATTCGCTCTATATAGACCTCAAGATGAAGCTCGCCCATCCCGGAAATAATTGTTTCATTGGTCTCATGATCCACAAAGGTCCTGAATGTCGGATCTTCCTTGGTAAAGCGGTTCAGGGCCTTGGACATGTTTATCTGGGCCTTGTTGTCTTCAGGTATAATGGCCAGGGAAATAACCGGTTCAGGTACATGCATGGAACTCATGGAAACATTGTTGCCCGGGGAGGTAAAGGTATCACCCGAGGCACAGTCAATACCGAAAAGTGCTACAATATCACCAGCAGCGGCCTCTTCAATATCCTCCATTTCGTCCGAATGCATCCGGACCAGACGGCCCACCTTTACCTTTTTGCCGTCACGACTATTGATAATGGTATCGCCTTTTTTCATGGTTCCCTGGTAGATCCTGATATAGGTCAACTGGCCATAGCGGCCGTCTTCAAGTTTGAAGGCCAGGGAGGTCAAAGAATCATCAGGGTTGGATGAGAGAATGATTTCTTTTTCCTCATTATCAAGGTCAAGGGCGGTATTTTCAATATCCTTGGGTGTGGGGAGGTAGGCCGTAACAGCATCAAGCATGGACTGAACCCCTTTGTTCTTGTATGCCGACCCCATGAACACAGGCACCAGTTCAAGACTGAGGGTCCCCTTGCGGACAGCATCATGGATCATCTCCTCAGTTGGTGTCCCTTCCAGAATAGCCTCCATCAACTCCTCGGAATACATGGATGCGGCATCCAGAAGTTCCTCGCGTTTTTCTTCAGCCTCATCCAGAAGCTCTGCCGGAATATCCGCTTCCCTGATCACTTCGCCTTTGTCACCTTCAAAATAAACTGCCTTCATGGTTACCAGGTCTACAACGCCCTGCAAATCCCCTTCCAAACCAATCGGTATCTGCATCAGCACGGCATTAAGATCGAGCTTATCCCGTACCTGCCGGGTAACTCTGTATGGATTAGCGCCTGTACGATCACATTTATTAATAAATACTATACGCGGCACTTTATAGCGGGTCATCTGGCGGTTGACCGTGATGCTCTGGGACTGAACCCCGCCCACAGAGCATAAAATCAGCACAGCGCCATCAAGAACCCTTAAGGCTCTTTCCACTTCGATGGTGAAGTCAACATGTCCGGGAGTATCAATGATATTAATGGCATGACCTTTCCAGTTACAGTAAGTCGCTGCAGACTGGATTGTAATGCCTCTTTCCTTTTCAAGTTCCATCGAGTCCATCTTGGCCCCGACACCGTCTTTGCCGCGCACCTCATGTATTGCGTGTATTCTCTGCGTATAAAAAAGAATACGTTCGGTCAAAGTGGTTTTCCCGGAGTCAATATGGGCACTGATTCCTATATTCCTCAAATTGTCCAAATTCACTTTCATTGCTGCTTCCTCTAACTATCATCTATTAATACCTGGGTGGCATATTTGTACCCAAAAAACATCTCATAGTCGTTATGACTGCTCAGGCAGAATAATCAACTCCTTAATACCAAAAACAAATAACCCGCTCACCACTTCATTTTAAGTGGCAGCAGGCGCCAACCCAATTCTGTCTTTTACAAAAATGAGCCCTGAGATGAGGCTGCCTGCACAGCACGGGTAAGTTCAAGCACTAACCTGTTAGGCAGCCGGTTGATTTATATATGCATGCCTCTGCGCAAAGAAATGATCTTCAATGTGCGGCGAGCGGTATACACGTTTGCGGCCTTTCTGTCAAGCAAAAACAATAAAAAAACAACTGTATCTGTCCGGAAATGTCCACAAAGAACATATCGCCCTAAAATAAAAAAAGGAGCTGCATCAGAAGAGCAGCTCCTGTAAATTCAATGGTGCCGAGACCAGGATTCGAACCAGGGACACTCGGATTTTCAGTCCGATGCTCTACCGACTGAGCTATCTCGGCGCCACCCAAAATGGAGAGGGAACTATATGGAAGGATAATTCCCTTGTCAAGTCATTTCTGTTGCAACCAATCCTGCTTCTGCCAGTGTGGCACAAATGATCGAATGTACCAGCATCAGCACAGAAAGAACCCGGATGGGGCAGGGAGTTTATAGCCATTTACCACTACCATTATTCCCATTTTTATTTTGCCGATTGCCTGGCCCAATAGGCCTGCAATACTGAAAAACTTATCATGGGTAAGAAAAGAAAACTTATAAAGAAAACAGTGAGATGAAATGCAAGAATTGTGACGATGACTGTTGGTTCTGTGAATGCCATTATAATAAGTTTGACTGCCGGAAGGTTCAGCAGAATAAAACGGCCTGTCACTGAAAGCGGAAAACCAATGACAAAGGCCGTTATCCGGTTTCATTATTTTATGTTTTTCTGAAAATAGGCCCAGACATTATAAAGGCCTGAATATAAGATCAAACCTGGTCAATACACCTGTCGTATACTATTTACCTCTTCTTCAATGCCTAGTTGGTATCTTTATCAACGGATTAAGATTTTTCCTCTTCATCGCTATCTTCTATAAATTCATCCAGGTCAAACTCCAGGGCCTCACCTTCATCATCGTCTGCGGGAATCATGAAATCAAGTTCCTCAAAAGACTCTTCGGTCTCTTCTGCCTCCGGTTCTTCTTCCACCTCCATCTCAAGGGCAACAGCACCCGTTTCCTCAGCCTCTGCTTCAACAGCTGCTTCTTCTTCAGGCTCTGCAAGACTTACGGCAGCTTCAGCTTCTTCCGGTCCCGCCAGGTCTATATCAGCTCCCTCAGGAGCGGCTTCAGCTTCTTCTGCTCCTTCCTCAAAGGAAAAATCAACATCCTCTTCAGGGGCCATTTCTACCGTCGCTTCCTCTCCGACTTCCATCTCCATGTCGAAATCGATACCTTCCTCAGCATCGCCCTCCATCGATATTTCATCAAAGGAATCCTCCGACTCAGTAAGTGCTGCAATCGCACCGCTGAGAAACATGGGAGTTTCAACTTGAATGGAAGTGCCTTGAAGTTCAACACCAACTTCTGCTATATCCCGCCCGCACTTTGCACAGGAAGCCAGATGGTCAAAAGAGATAAAGCCGCATTTAGGACAACGCATCGCCAGATTCCTCTTTTAGATGTTAAAGATTGAATAAAGTCAACTTATCCTTTTTCTTCCGGTGATAACTGTATATTTGAGACAAATACAAATTCTAATATACACATTCTCAAATTGCATGCAATAACTATGACAAACCAGCAATCATAATTTATGTATTTATCAAATTAAAAAACTGAATAATGAAAAGATGTACCCGGCTTGTCATGCTTGTTGAACTTTACGCCAACCTGCTGCTTTTAGCCTTTCAATACGCTCAATATTCCAGTTCTGCATTGCGTGGAGATACACATTCCTGTCCTCCTGCAGCAGTTTAATTATCCTGTCACGGTCTTCTTTGATATCTATCTGCTCACCGGGATACAATTCCTGCCAACAGGCATAACCATTGTCAAAAATAAACTCCGGGACAACCTCCTGCGGCTCAATCTGCAATTTTTTTTCAAGCATGGCCCGGGCCAGGTCCATATCGTACTCAATTACCCAATCATTATCGTATAGCATTGATTCTTTATCAAAAGTGCTGTTCCCGGGACAGGCAGGACAAAAAAGACGGGAAAGAACCTGCGGCGATAAAATGTTGTCACGCAAATGAAACTG